>DATJII010000066.1:0-23486 GCA_035493435.1 Candidatus Limnocylindria bacterium
ACATGTGATGCGCCCAGACGATGAACGAGAGGAATCCGATCGTCATCGCCGAGTAGACCATCGACTTGTAACCCCAGAGCGGCTTGCGAGTGTTGTTGGCGATGATTTCGCTCACAATACCCATCGCGGGAAGGATCAGCACGTACACCTCAGGATGACCGAGGAACCAGAACAAGTGCTGCCAGAGCAATGGGCTGCCGCCGCCGGAGACCGGGAGGGCGGTACCGCTGACCACCAAGCCGCTCGGCAAGAAGAACGAGCTCTTGAAAAGATTGTCAACGAGCTGCATGAGGCCGGCTGCTTCGAGCGGAGGGAAAGCCAGCAACAGGAGGAATCCGGTCACAAACTGCGCCCAGACAAAGAACGGCATCCGCATCCAGCTCATGCCTTTCGCCCGGAGCTGAATGATGGTGGTGATGAAGTTTACCGAACCCAGCAGCGAGGACGTGATCAACAGTACCATGCCAATCAGCCAGAACGTCTGGCCGTTGAAGCGATGGACCATGTCAGCCACTGAAGCGAGCGGAGAATAGGACGTCCACCCCGACTTGGCGGCCCCGCCTGGTATGAAGAAGCTGGCGAACATGACCACGCCGCCCCAGAAGTAGGCGTGATAGCTGGCCATGTTAACCCGGGGGAAAGCCATATCCGGGGCACCGATTTGCAGCGGCGTCACGTAGTTGCCGAAAGCGCCGAAGGCCAAAGGCACGATGGCCAAGAAGACCATGATGGTTCCATGCATGGCGCCGAACGAGTTGTACAAGTCACCCTGCATTACCCCGTCCTTGGCCATATCTTCACCCAAGGCCTTTTCCATCAACTTGCCAACGATGGGAATCGGCTGCCCTGGATACGCCAATTGCTGGCGCATCGCCAGCATCAGCATGAACCCGAAGAAAAGGAAAAACAGGGCGGTAATACCATACTGGATCCCGATGACCTTGTGGTCCGTGCTGAAGACGTACTTCTGCAGGAATCCAGGCTCATGATGTTCATGAGTCTCATGTCCGTGTGCTGTTCCGTGAGTAGCTGTGGATTGCATACTTTTCTGAGTTACCGATGCGCCAGACCGTTATTGTCCAGCATTGCCGCTTTCGATCCCGATCCGCTCGGCGGCGAAAAATGACTCCCGATTGTATCCAAGTTTGCCGGGGGCTGCGTCAACTTTTTTGACTTATCAAACACCAACACCCCGAGAAGCAGAGGAAGGTACAGGATCGAAGCGAAAAACAATTGCCTGGCCGTACCCGAGGAGAGATTCCGCGAGAAACGAATGGCGCAGGCAAGGAAAACAAATCCGAGCAAAACCGCAAAGACCAAATAAATGACTCCAGACGTCGCAAAGCGAAATGGCAGCAAGCTAACCAGCATTAAAGCAATCGTGTTTCGAATGGCAGACGCCGCCGTGCGATGACCTTCCGGATCCTGTCCAGACAACATCCGGAAGCCGGCTTGGGAATAGTCGTCGCGGTAGAGCCATGAGATGGCCATGAAATGAGGCAACTGCCAGAAGAAGACAATGGCGAAGAGTGTCCAACCTGGAGCCGATAGTTCTCCAGTTGCGCCCGCCCAGCCGATCAATGGGGGCAAGGCTCCCGGCACTGCGCCAACGATCGTGTTGAGCACCGTGATTCGCTTCAGCGGAGTGTAGACGAACAGATAGCTCGCCACGGTCATCGCCCCCAGGGCAGCGGCCAAGAGATTTGATCCAAAGGAGAGCCACACTAGCCCGGTGATGATCATACCCACCCCGAGTCCCAAAACGAAATTGGGAGTCACGTGGCCGGCGGGAAGCGGACGCCCCTGCGTTCTTTTCATCCGAGCGTCATGTTTTCGCTCGATCAATTGATTGAGGGCTGCCGCGCCTGCTGCCAGCAACGCCGTTCCACCGATCGTATTAATCAACAGGAACCAATCAATGGGCTCAGCCGAACCGAGGTAGAAACCCACCAACGTGGTGAGCAAAACCAGAAACGTGAGTCGGGCCTTGATGAGCTCCATGAACAAGGCAAAGGCCCGAGGCTCAGCCACAGTCGTGACGTCGGCCTCCGCAAGGGCGGCAATGTTTGTCTTAGCGTTCATGGATCAACCGGGATTCACCACCCACTTGGCAGGCTTAGAAAGGGCGTCTTCCGGGTTTCGCAAAGGAACCCACGGAGAGAGCAGCAATCGGCTGCCGCAGATTAAGAGGCCACCCAGCGCCAGCGTCAAGGCTCCGACCGCGACATGTGCGGTGGCAATGTCGGCTGGCTTGTCGTAAAGCACCGTGACGATCCCCAACGAAAATTGCAAAACCACCAAACCGGCCCACAAAAAAGCCGCCTTTCGAACCGGAGCGGCAGCACCGCTGAGCTTTCGTGCCGTGACGGCCACCAAGCCGATCAGTAAAGCCACCACGCAGGCATTCAGCCGGTGGAACATGTGGAGCCAAATCTGAAACGCCGTAATGATCTCAGTATCGGCACGGCGTTGATTGTACCGAAGGAGCGATTCTGCGTCAGTCGCCGGCCAGACCTGGCCGTAAGCCATGGGAAAATCGGGAACAGCCAATCCGGAGTGTTGGTGCCGCATCGCCGCACCCAAGGCCAACTGTATAAACACGGCCACCGTCGCGACAGGGATCAGCCAACGCAACCGTCGCGCTCCCTGTTCCCTGCTCTTCTCAGCCTCAGAGAAGCGAGCCCAAGCGGGCGACAACGCAAAGGCCAGGACGCACATGAGCACAAAAAAAGCCTGACCGGTGCAGGCGTGGACCAAGCCGAACACCGTGCCTAGTGTGGTATTGGCGACGACTTCCTTGTCCATCATGACGCGAAGCCCACCCAATACGCCCTGAATGATCACCATTCCCGCGGCGGCGAATCCCAATTTCTTGACCCAATTGCGCGACTCAAAAAAGAAAATCCAAGCGGCCAAGCCGAGCGTCAACAGGCCGACTCCACTCGCCTTCAAACGGTGCAAATGTTCCCAAAAGATGCCCCCGATCATCTTGCTGAACGGGAAGAGGAACATGTTATAACCATAGGTGGTCGGCCAGTCAGGCACCGCCATCCCCACCCCTTTGCTCGTCACCATGCCACCAACGCATACCAATAAAAGCGTACAGCACGCGGCGAAAACCGCGTAGCGATACAGCCATTTATTGTCCTGGTGACCGGTGGGCATCCGTCTCAATTAAAAGCCGTGGCAATCAGCGAAGGACTGCCACGGCTTTAATGACTCAATCAAATTACTTCGCCGCAGGAACTGCGAGGGACAAGGCCAAGGTGGCTTTGCCGCCCTTGACTTCGACCGTGCCGGTCACTTTGCCAGCCTTCAGGTGCTCGGCCTCGACGGTGTACTTGCCATCGGGCAGGTCGCCGGAGATGGTGAACTTACCGTCCTTGTCGGTCACCGCGAAGAACGGGTTTTCGAACACGCGAACGTAGCCGGACATCCAAGGATGGACGTTGCAGACAAACTTCACGTTCTCCGCCTTGTCGAAGGTCTTCTCGTTCTCTTGGCCTTGGGTCGATTGGGCGAAATTGAAACCCTTGTTGAGCTTGGCCATGGCGTTCACGTTGTGCATGAACGGATCGCTGTTCTTCACCGCGAAAGGCTGTCCAGCCATCACGGCCGAAACGAAAGGCTCATACATGCAGCCCACTTGATCCACCACGGGCTTGCTCTTGGGAACTTCGTACGTCTTGCCGGCAGGAAGACCTTCGGTGACGTACACCCAGACATTGGCCAAACCGTCGCCGTCGCCCTTTACGAAGCTACGGGTCATCACCGGTGCGGTGTGAGCCGCGCCGCACTTGGCGTCCGCCTTGATTGGCGTGATTTCGCGTTCGGGAGGCGGGGTGCCCGTCAACGTTACCTTGCCAGTGATCTCAGCGCCGAGAAGTGTGGACGACACAGTCGCGATCGCGAGCGTCGCTACAGCCGTTAAAGTCTTATTCATGTATGTGACAATGCTCCCAAGTTTCGGAAAGCGACCGGACGCTATCAACGAGCGAACCTCGGTCAAGTACATTGTGAAAGATTTCACAATCTCGGAAAGTCGGACGGCTTATGCATCAGCCTTATTCGATTCGCACCTTTAATGCAGCCACAGGGAGGTCCAATCGACCCTCTTTTGATCGGTGTTAAATCAACGTAAAGCATTACCAGTAAATGCTTTATTGGCCAAAATGAAGGCTTCAATGGAGCTAGGAACGGAGGATCGCGTTCAACTCGTGCCGTAAAGGAGCCAAATCGGGGTCGTTTAACGCCGAGCTCAGAATTTCGTCGCGGGACGCAATCCGGGCTGCGCGTCGCAGCCAGTGCCGGGAGTCTTGGAACATCCCCAGTTGGCAGGCGTAGCACGCCAGGTTGTAGGCAATCGTCGGTTCTTCGGGAAAGCGCTCGGCAGCGGGTAGCAGCACCGTCCACGCTTCGTCCGTCTGGCGCATCTCATGAAGGGTGTAGCTCTGATGAATCCAAGCCAGTGAACGATCTGGGGCGGCATCCACCAGTCGTCGAGAAATCTCCAACGCTTCATCCCATTGCTTCCGCGCGGCGTAAAGGCGCCACTGGATCTCGAGGACATCCGGATGTTCCGCGTTGCTGTGCCCGATCAGCCTCAATTCGGCATCGGCTTCATGCGGGTTGCCCAACATCAGCCAGCCTTCTGCGGCCCTCAGGTAGTGAATCTCTGGAGGAGCGATTTCAACCACAATTCATACATCGACAGAAATGCCCGGGAGATCAAGCGGAACCTTGGCAATGTGGCGTGATTTACGTTACGCATTGATTTTTCAGGGCATTCCAAGGGACAAACAACCCGTCGTGAACACCATCCTCCCAATATGGCTGGCCAGCCTGTCCCTCGGAGCCTCTTGGGCCACGAAATCCTTAGTGGCCGAACCGGCTTCGGCCGCTTTCCCGGCTTTGCGCCAAAAGCTCGCCGACACCCTGCAAGCCACGGGCGCCAACCAAGGTTGGTGGGGCGTGTCCGCCGTTTGCGTGGAAAACGGCGTTTCCGTGTTCGCCACCAATGACAGCCGCCATTTTGTGCCCGCCTCCTCCACTAAATTATATACCGTCGGCCTGGCGCTCAACCGGCTGGGAGGCGACTATCGTATAAGGACGTCCGCGTTTGCCGAATCCCTCCCCGACGCCCAGGGCGTGTTGCACGGCGACTTGGCGATCGTTGGCCGTGGCGATCCCACGCTTTCGACACAGTTTCGAACGGGCAACGGGTCATTGGCAGAGACTTCATTGATCGAATCCATCAAGAAATCCGGGATCAAATCCGTCGAGGGCAGATTGGTCGTCGACGGCTCTTGGCTGCGAGCCGCCCCCTACGGTTCGGGCTGGGAATGGGACGACATGGTGGAAGGCTATGCCGCCCCTGTTTCAGCCCTGACGCTCGGTGATAACGTGAGCCGGGTCGCGGCCGTTCCTGGATCCCGTGCAGGCGATTCGGCCCGCCTCAATTGGCAATCGGGAAACCTTTTGCTAAACGTGGAAAATCGCATTGTGACCCGGACGGCCGACGAACGTGCACCGGTGATCGAGTATCAAAGAATGCCGGGAAGCAACCGGCTGTATCTAAGGGGAACGATACCCTTGGGAGCGGGTCCATGGAGCGCGGAGATCGCCTCTCCGCAACCGGAACAATGGTTTGCCACGCAACTGCGCGCCCAGTTGGAGAAGAGCGGTATAAGCATTGCGCAATCGAATCTAGTGATATCGGCCACTGCCGAATCGCCCTGGCGGACGGGGCCCTGGAAGGAATTGGCCGGAGTCGATTCCCCCCCGGTTTCCGACATTGCGGCCTTGACCCTCAAGCCCTCGCAAAATCTCTACGCACAACTGCTCCTGCTGCATGTCGGTGAAGAAGCTCTAAAGAAGCAGCGTGCCAGTGAGACCAATCAGACTCCAGACCTGGAAGCCATGGGGATACGGGAACTCAACCGCTGGGTCGGCTCCTTGGGAATTGCCACCGGCGACGTGGCGATTGAAGAAGGGTCCGGCCTGTCACGCCGTAACCTGGTCACGCCCCGCGCCACGATCCGTCTGCTTCGCTATATGGCCACCAACCAGTGGCATGAGACCTGGATGAAATCGCTGCCCGTAGGCGGCATCGACGGCACCCTGCAAAAGCGATTCATCGATGGACCGGCTCGGGGAAAAGTCCACGCGAAAACCGGCAGCCTGCGAAGCATCCAGGCGTTGGCCGGCTACGTCACCACGGCAGGTGGCCAAACCGTGGCCTTTGCCCTTTACGCGAACCAATTTACCCCCACCGACACCGCTGCCGCACGCAAAACGATCGACCAGTGGGTGGAAGTACTGGCGGCGTACTCCGGGCGGATCGAAGAGCCACCCGGAGCAAAAAACTAAACTAATCTGCTGCCGTCCGGGATCAACCACCCACTTCGGCGCGCGCCTCTTGGGCGAGGGCCGTGGAGAGGTAACGCTCGCCGGTGGAACAAGCCACTGTGACGATGGTCTTGCCCTTGTTTTCTGGGCGCTTCGCAACCTCAATAGCCGCCCAGACATTGGCACCCGTCGAAATGCCCGCGAGAATCCCCTCTTCCTTGGCCAACCGGCGGGCCATGGCAAACGCGTCGTCGTTGGTCACCTGGATGGCTTCCACGATCTGCTGTTCACCAGCGGCTCCCTTGAGGTGAAGGTTCACCGGCACAAATCCGGCACCCGTCCCCTGAATCTTGTGCGGCCCGGGCTTCAGCGGCTCACCCTTCAAGGTTTGCGTGATCACCGGGGAATCCTTGGGTTCCACTGCGATCGCCTGAAAGCTGGGCTTCTTTTTCTTCAACACCTCGTAACAGCCGGTAATGGTTCCACCCGTGCCAACAGCGGCGACCAGGATGTCGATGGCCCCTT
This sequence comes from Candidatus Limnocylindria bacterium, assembly GCA_035493435.1. Lineage (GTDB taxonomy): Bacteria > Verrucomicrobiota > Verrucomicrobiia > Limisphaerales > UBA9464 > DATJII01. The sequence goes on from DATJII010000066.1 coordinate 6,874, forward strand.
CGGTGTCGTCCCACAATTCCACCGCAGTGGTTCGCTTGTGCACTTCCGGATTCGACGGATTCTCGAACTGCTGCGGGATCCATGAATTCGGCGTTTCACGAGCGATTTGCTCGGCGCGGGCTATCGCCCCGCGCATGCCCTCCGAACCCGGAGTCAGCACCAGCTTGGCGCCCAGCATGGCGAGCAATACGCGACGCTCGATCGACATCGTCTCGGGCATAGTCAGGATCAACTTATATCCCTTGGCGGCGCAGACGAAGGCCAGCGCGATTCCCGTGTTGCCCGAGGTGGGCTCCACGATCACGCTCTCGTGATTGATGATCCCACGGGCTTCGGCGTCTTCGATCATCGCCATGCCGATACGGTCTTTGACCGAACCGAGGGGGTTGAAAAACTCGCACTTGAGCAAGACTGTGGCGTCCACTCCTGCGGTGACTTTGTTCAGCCGCACCAAAGGGGTGTGGCCGACAGTTTCGACAATGTTGTTGTAAATACGGCTCATACTCGAGTAAGTCCGCTAACTTAGTAGATGCGGACAGTTTGGAAGACATTGGGCCAACGGCAAGCGCCGTTTTTCCCAAATCCGGTCCCGAAAACTCGGGACTCCGGCTCAAGTGCGCTGCGCGGCAGGAAGGTAAACCACGAATGACGAGCCTTTGCCGGGCTGGGTTTCCACGGAAATGGCGCCTCCGACCATCTGCAAACATTGGCGTACGATGCCCATTCCCAAGCCAGTTCCCTGCCCTTCCGGCTTATTCGTCGTGCCTCGCACAAAGAGTCCCGGCAACGACTCCAACGGAATACCTGGGCCGCTGTCCCGAACGCATATCGCCACGAAAGGAGGCCGGTTCTCGAAGCCGTCGTGCAGCCACAACATTTCGGAATTGGCCGGCGTGGTACCCAGGCCGCCCACCTTTTCGTGCAGCAGCCAACCAAAGATCTCAACGCGATGGGGCGTCCGGGACGATTGAAGGCCGTTCTACGCCAAGTTCAGGATGACTCGGAACACGGCGGTGGTGTCCGCCACGACGCGTACCGGAAGATAAAACGGATGTACGACCAGGGTCTGGCCGCGGCAGGCCGGATGGAAGTGGAGCAACCGATCCAAATCCGCCAACACCGTCGCCACGTCGCAGGAATCCGGCGCGGACCGTGACCGGGCATATCCCATCGACAGACGCGAGATGTCGATGCACAGGTTCGCCTGCGCCATCAGATCTTGCACCGATTGATCCCAATCGACGGATCCCACCTTGCCCGCATTTTTCTCGAGCATCAGCGTATCAGCCAAGCTCGAGATGACTGTCAGCGGACCATTAAGGTCATGCAGAATCCCTGCGTAAAGATTGCGCTCGAGGCGGGCCGCTTCCAGTTCGGCCGCCAAGCGGTCCATCTCGGCCAATTGCGAGGCCATGCGCCGCGCCGCATGTGTTGCGTCCACCGTCCGGGCCACGGCTGTGCGAATGGACGTCGAATCAGCCGGCTTGCGAAGAAATTCACCCAAGCCGTTGGCAGGTCCAGGCAGGCCATTCACCAAAGGCATCGATCCGGTGTGCAATACCAAGCGCAGATCGGGATCGATGGAATGGACGTGTTGCCAAAACTGTTCCACCGACATTCCTGGAAGTTGCACCTCACTGATCAAGGCATCATAGATACCTCGACGGATCATGGAGAGGGCGGCAGCCGGGGAACCAACGCATTCAATCCGGTAATGCCCTGAAAGCAACGCCAACATTGCTTCTCCCACCAATGCATCCGGTTCGATCACCAACACTCTCGGGCCAACTGCGTCCATAGGGTCCGACGACGAAGGCGCGGACGGAGAACCGGACGGTCCCAATCCGTGCAGGGGGCTCCTATGGATCGGCCCCGATTTCATGGCTGTGCGAGCAACCGTTCCCACAAATGATCGTTGGTCATAACGCGCGACAAAAAGTCACCCGCTCCTTCCTCTTGACCCACCAGAACCGCCCGCAGAGGCAATTCCATCCGGAACAACAAACCACCTTCCGGAACGTTTTGAACGTCTATTGTCCCTCCGTGATGGTGTACAATAAAGAAGCACGCCATCAAGTTCAGACCGAACTCCTGGGGATTCTCGGAGCGGACGAAGAAGGGGTCGAAAACTGACAGGATAGCGTCGTGCGGCAGGCCTGGACCGTTGTCGCGCAAGCGGATCTCAATGCGTTGTTCGGTATCGGCGGTAGCCGGCAGCAAACTGGCGTCGATCCAAATCTGGGCGCCCGATTGCAGCGTCGCCACCTCGTCACGGAGCAAAAGTTCAAACAATCGCTGGAAGCGCGATCCGTCGACATGCATCACGGGCAGGTCGACCGGAATCGAGTTGTTAACCAGTATTTGATGCGCTGCCAGTTCGGTCCGTATTGAGGAAACGCCCCGTTCGACCACTTCACGCAACACCACTTCCGTACCGAACACCCGTGGCGCGGAATCTGCAGTGATGGAGATACCGTCCAGCACTTCGATCAGGCGGCGGACGCGATCTTCCACCTTTTGATGAAAATCCTGCCAGAAACCTGGATTACGCAATTGATCGAGGTCGATGTTCTCCCGATGAAGCATTTCCGGAGTTAGCTCCAGAAAGGTGCGGACGGCCGACATGGCATTCCGGACATGGTGCCCCAAGCCTGCAGCCATAATGCCGAGCCCCAGCACCCGGTCGGTAATCATCATCCGCTGGATCGCACCCAGCTTCTCTTTCAACAAGGCATCGCGCTCACGCTGGACGATGAAAAATTCCAAGCTCCGCTTCAAAACCATCTCCAGATTGGGGACTTCCCAAGGCTTCGAGATGTACTTGTAGATGGCTCCAGAATTGACCGCATCAATGGCGACTTCAACGTCAGTATAGGCGGTCACCAGGATGCGGATTATCTTGGGCCGCAGTTGGCGGGCTTTTTCCAGGAACTGGACCCCCTTGACCCCGGGCATCCGTTGATCCGACAGAATCACGCCGATTTCGTCCTGATTCGCTTGCAGGAGGCGCATGCCTTCGTCGGCATTGTTTGCGGTTAGGACGCGAAACGTGCCTCCCAAGGCGCGGTTGAACTGTTTGAGGGACAGTTCCTCATCGTCCACGTATAAAACGGCAAACCGTCGATAATCGTAAGGAGAGTCCATTCGAAGCGCGATAGTCGTATTGGTATCAGCCCGGTTGAGGGAACTCCAGCGCGAACTCCGCATACTCACCTTCTTCACTGGTCACGCTAATGCGCCCTCCAAATTCGTTCATAATGCGGTAGCAGATGCTCAGTCCCAAGCCCGTTCCCGAGCCCACGTCCTTGGTGGTAAAGAACGGTTCAAAAATCTTGTCCAGATTCTTGTCAGCAATGCCGGAGCCATTGTCCCGGACCATGATACAGATTCGCTCGTCTTCCACTTTGGAATACAAACGAATATTCGGTCGATGCCCATCGGCCACCTTGGCCTTGGTCGCGTCGAGGGCATTTTGGACCAGATTCACCAAGACCTGGAGAAATCGATTGGGCTCGGCAACTACCGTCAGCCCGGCGGGAATATCGACTTCGAGATCGACTGAGCCATCAATTTCCGCCGAGAACATTCGCAGCATTCGATTCACCACCTGCGAAACATCGACTTCTCCCACCGGCCCGCCTTGGGGATGGGTGAAGCCCCGCAAATCGCTCACGATGGTGGTCACTCGTTTGAGCCCATCTTCGATATCGGCCACGCTGTCGATGAAATCGGGTCGCGCCGCCTCAGGCAGGTCCGCGCCTTTTTGTCGGATCACATACAGGGCGGTTCGTGCGTAGTTCAGCGGGTTATTGATCTCATGGATAATGCCCGCAGCCAGCCGTCCCAGGGAAGCAAGCTTCTCGGACTGCACCAATTGCGTCTCGGTCTCCTTGATTTGTTCCAACGCGGACTCCAGTTTCCGGTTCTGCCACAGGACTGTGCGTTGTAAATCGGAAGCATCGACCAAATTCTTAATACGCAATCGCAATTCGGCGCTCGAAAACGGTTTGGTCAGGAAATCATTGGCGCCTGCCGTCAACGCCTGGACCTTGGTTTCATCGTCCGCCCGGGCGGTCAGCATCAGGAAGGGTATGCCACGTGTAAGTTGGTCCTGCCGCAGCGTCTGGCAAACTTGGACCCCGTCCTTCTCCGGCATCATCATGTCGCAGACGATGGCTTCCGGGGTGTACTGGCGGGCGAAGGCCAGGGCCTGTTCGCCGTCCACCGCCTCGATCACCTCGTAGTCGTCGGCGAGTTGCATTCGGAGAAATCGCAACATGTCTGGTTCATCATCCGCCACGAGCACTTTTGGCCTTTTGCGCCCCGCGTAACTGGTGGTGGGTCGCAAACTCTCCCGCAGCGATGCAATGCCTGGAAAGAGTTCCGCCCGACGATAAAGACTCTCCAATATCCCGGCGTTGGATTCCAAAGTGGACGTCGATGGGTCCTCGAGCACCACAGCAGCAGGCTCCGGTGCCGCTATCGGTGGCGGCCGGGTTGAAGCGACCCTGGCCTGTGCTTCGTGTGCCGATTCAGTAAGTGCCTCAGTCCCCAAGGGCAAGCGTACCCGCATCGTTGTGCCCACGCCGGGCGAACTGCTCGCCTCCACCCGCCCCCCATGGGCTTGGACCAATTCACGCACCAAGGCCAATCCGATTCCCGCGCCTTGGTATTTGCGCTGGGGCGACGAATCGCCCTGCCAAAATCGTTCGAAGACATAGGCCAGTTGTTCAGAAGGAATGCCAACGCCAGTGTCGACCACTTCAAATATGGCTTCCCCATCCTCCAACCGTCCGACGAGTTCGATCTTGCCACCCGCCGAGGTGAACTTGACCGCGTTGAATAGCAGGTTTAGGAAGACTTTCTCCAACTTGTCGGTGTCCGCACGGATGGACTCCATCTGCGGATCGATTCGGCAAACCATCTGGATCGATTTTTCCTGCGCAATCCCGCGTACACTTTGAAGCAAACCGGGGAAAAACCGATGGACGTCAATCGGGACGGGATGCAGCGACATCTTCCCAGCGTCCAAGCGCACTAAATCTAGCAAATCATTGATCAACTTGAGCAACCGCATGCCGTTCGCGTGCATGGTGTCGAGCAGCTCCCGGACAGTCGGATCCGCTTGGAATTCCGGCTGCATCGCGATCCGCTCCAGAGGAACCAACAACAAGGTCAGAGGTGTTCGCAGTTCGTGGCTGATATTCGCGAAGAATCGCCCCTTTAACTGGTCCAATTCCATCAGGCGTCGGTTGGAAATCTCCAACTCCCGCCGGCTGGCGTCCACTTCCGACCGCAATTGGAACTCCCGCCATCGCAATCGGCTGGTCCAGGTATTTCCCACCACCACGATCAAACCGGTAAGCACCAGGAAGTAGAAGTTATTGAAGTAGTGGCCGCCCCGCCCTGCTTCGAATCCCGGCCAGACTCCCAATACCCCGTACATGCAGAGCATCAAACCCACGGCGCTTAGACTCTGCCAAAAGGTCCACTGGAGCACGAAACCCACGGCGAGCAGCACCAGGTTTAGCCCCGCGTAATAGGGCGACGTGGCATCGCCGATCTTGTAAATGAGGAACGCCATGGTTCCCGCCGGGATCAACGCGAGGATCACTCCCAGCACGCGGTGAAAACGGGAACCCCAGGCGGTGTTTACCACTCCCAGAAGTGGCAGCATGGCGACGCTCCCCAGCAGGCGGGTCATGAAGAACGCCCGCAGGTTGCGGTCGTGGTAAATAAATATATCGACTACGGACCCCAGGGGCAGCACCCCCATCGCCAGGTAACAGCCAATCCGTATGCGCTCCACTCCCAGGCGGCGCTCGTACTCCGAATAGGCCCGGATCAAGTCTGGAGACGCGGGGTTCACAAATCAGGAGGCCGGTGGGCGACGTACCTCCAGGAACAGGTTCACCGCGGTGGGATCGGCCAGGACGGTGGAATAACCTGGTTTGGCCGTACCTGGGATCAGCGCCTCCATCTGTGCCCGGCTGCGGTAGATGAGGTGCCAGTCGAGCAGGTAATCCATCGAGTGACGGAATGGCTTCGAGGCATCCACGTTCGTGACCAGCAGCAATCCCTCGGGCGCCAGCATGGAGTAGAACATGTCGGTCAGCCGCTTGCAGATCCGGTCCGAGACATAATCAAATAGGCCGGCACAATAGACGAAATCGTACACCTGCCCCTTGCTATCCAGGCGGATGGCTTCCTTCAGGAGCTGGTTCACCGACTTCTCCACCAACACCAACCCAGTCCGCCGCGCGTTGGCAGTTTTGACCTCCTGCAATTTCTGACGCGTGTATTCCAACGTCTGTGGATTGAAATCCATCAGGAGGAAATCGACGTTATCCGCCGCCGGATCGTCCGCCATGAACTCCTGAATTTCCCGTGCCGGTCCGCACCCGAGGTTCAATACTCGCAACCGGCGTCCCCGGTTCATGACCCGGCGGGATTCCTCCGCCAAGCGACGCATCAGATGCTGGATACGGTGACGGTGGGCTTCCGCCGGTGGATTTTGCAGGAAGACCACATTGATCAGCTTGGCAAAGAGCGTTCCACCTTCCCGCGGATCCCGCAGGATCATGTTCACCATCTCGAAGTCTCCCGCATAACCCAGCGGCTTCTGGTACGTTCGGTACACGAAGGGAGAGCACAACACCAAAGGATGCAACTGCCGTCGGGCATAAACCCGGTGCGCTGGGCGGACATCGGCAGCGATCTGGTCGGCGACTTCATCGAAGCGATCCATCCAGCCCGCAATTTCCGGGAGGATTCGACCTTCAAGGCTCCGAAGTACGGTGCGCTCCTTGTCCGCTCTTCCGCCCAGAGGTTCCGCCCGGACGGCCAGTTCGACCTGATCCAGCCAACGACGCAAATCCACCAGCAGCGTTTGAAAATCGGCGACCGCAATCTTGAACTCCGGCGTGACCGCTTGGATCTTCCGCCACTCCAGCATGAATTCCTCGAACTCGGCTCGCAGCCGGTCCGGATGGGAAATGGGCGAGAAGAGATCAACATCCAGCCAGGCCTCATCGAGAGTGACCTCGCACAGCAACATGATCCCGGTGTTGACGATACTGGTCACCACCGCGCGGCCCGAGTACACGAGCCGATCATTGATGGTTATCCGAAAATCGCCCAAAACCTCGGATAACTGGAGCAGACTGTAGGGGTTATAGACCTCGAAAACCGTGGTAAATCGCGTCAGTCGGACCGGGGTGGCCCGGATTTCGGCACCCTGGCTGTTGCGACAGCTTATGAAGCTCTCGCGCTCACCATTTCCCGTTGCGCTGGGACGCGTGGCCATTTTCTTGAATAGGGAGAATAATGCGGTCCGCCGGAACCCCCCGCCAACCAACGAGTTGTTTTCCGTCCCGACAGCGTTTGATCCGTGTTAGTTAAGACATCGACCGCGCGAAGGGAAGCAGTCATTGCAAAAACACGACTTTTTCGGAAAATCGATACAAATCACGCAGAAAGCATTGCAAATTCATCGCGACGGTCGAGTTGACCGTGCAGTTTTCCTCCCGATTCGCATCGTCCCAACTGTCTTGGTTCCCAAAGCCCGGAAAAAGTGGCGTTGAGGTGGTCTGAAACTGCCTGCGGCAAGGGAATGATGCGTTTTGCCAGCTTCCTTTTAATCATATTATTCGTCCGGCCGTCCCTTGTCCTGGAAGGTCTCACGGCTGCCCGTAGCGATTGCGTTGCCAGCACCGGCCGCTGTTTTAGAAATGGCAGCCATCGGGCGTCCACGGTAGTGTTTCGCCAGTGGTTATCGCTTTCCACAAGCCCTATGGGGTCTTAAGCCAATTCACGTCCGATGGATCACCCAACCGGCCCTTGTCGGAATTCGGGCTTCCATCGCGCGTCTATCCCCTTGGACGGTTGGATGCGGATTCCGAAGGATTACTGCTGCTCAGCGATGAACCGGGGCTCAATACGCGGTTACTGGATCCGAAACACGCTCATATCAGGACGTATTGGGCCCAAGTGGAACGGATTCCCACGCCGGAATCGCTCGAAAAGTTGGGGCGAGGGGTGACCATCGGCGACCACCGGACCCTTCCCTGCCGGGTATGGCTGCTGGATCCGCAGCCGTCCATTCCACCCCGGGATCCGCCGATTCGATTTCGAAAGAATGTACCCGATTGCTGGATCGCCCTCGCGCTACACGAGGGTAAGAATCGCCAGGTCCGAAAAATGACCGCCGCCATAGGCCACCCAACCTTGCGTTTGATGCGAGTGCAGATCGGTCAATATCAGCTCGGCACCCTGGCAGCTTCAGAGTGGAAAGAACTCAGCGCAGCCGACCGCAGGCTGGTTTTTGGCTGAGCGATCCCACGCCTTTGGACGGATACCTTCCTTCGCCGTCAGTGGAAGACCTTCAACCAAGAAGGAGGAGATTATGGTCCGCAGATTACGCAGATTCACGCAGATTATAAGAGGAAGACCGGGATTGGCGCCGTGAACGAGGGCGGAACACCGTCTTTTAATTTATATTTTATACGTGAAACCACAATAACCTGCCGGTCCACCCGGCGATATAGTTCCCTGCATGCGGCTCAGGTGGCACGAGAATGCAGATCGCATATTCCCGCAGGCGACCGTTATTTAATTAAATGGAACATCGTCCCGAATACAACCAAAGCGTCCCGATCGCTTCTTATAATCTGCGTGAATCTGCGAAATCTGCGGATAAATATCCTCTTCTTACGCCCCTGGAATGCGATTGGCCAACACCGCCTGGGTCTGCTTCTGCCTGAAGGCCTCGTAGGCCTGGCGGAACTCGGGACGCTTGTTGCCGAGGATCGCGGTGGCGAGCAGGGCCGCGTTGATCGCCCCAGCTTTACCGATGGCCATGGTTCCGACGGGGACGCCTCCCGGCATTTGGACAATGCTCAAGAGTGAATCCATACCATTCAAGGCCTTCGATTGCACGGGCACTCCCAAGACCGGCAACGCTGTCTTGCTGGCGCACATACCTGGTAAGTGGGCCGCGCCTCCCGCCCCAGCGATAATGACCTCCAACCCTCGACCGGCCGCCGCGCTCGCGTACTCGAACAGTAAATCCGGTGTACGATGGGCACTCACGACGCTCGCTTCGAACGGCACTCCGAGATCCGTCAATTGCTGGGCAGCATGCTGCATCGTCTCCCAATCGGACTGGCTCCCCATGATAATCCCGACAAGCGGCTGGCTCATGTCGGCAAGTGAACCCCGGAATTCCATCTGGCCGCAAGCCCGCTTGGACTGGGTGCACACCGTTGTTAATCGCAGAGGTCGCAGATGAGGGCAGATAAGGGAGGCAAGTACAAAATTCTATCAGACTCCATTGCAATTGGTTACGTCTATTTTGGGTCATCTTCATGGAGATTTTTTCGTCAGTTCTCTTCGTCGTTATCGGCGAAAATCCTCCGTGTCTGCGGCTCCTCCGCATCTGGTTCCTCTCTCCAACCGTCTTTTCATCAGTTGCATGAAGGCCGGGGTCGCCCGCATTATCCGCGCTCTTTTATGTCGCGGCGCCAGTATCCATTCCATCTGATCGAGCCGAAATGGCAGGCCAAGTGGAACACCGAACAAACGTTTAGGGCCTGGAATCCTGGGGAAACCATCCCCGAAAGGCATCCCTTTGGCGTACGTCACGCCTTGGGTGGGCAGGCTCCGGAAGCCTCCCAGCTTCCGCCGAAATTCTACATCCTCGACATGTTCCCCTACCCGTCTGGGGCGGGATTGCATGTGGGTCATCCGGAAGGATACACGGCCACGGACATTCTTTCGCGCTTCCGTCGTGCCCAAGGATACAACGTACTGCACCCGATGGGTTGGGACGCCTTTGGCCTGCCCGCCGAGCAATACGCCATCAAGACCGGACAGCATCCGCGGATCACCACCAACCAGAATATTGCGACCTTCAAGCGGCAGATCAATTCCCTGGGTTTCAGCTACGATTGGTCCCGCGAAGTGGATACCACCGACACTGGCTACTTCCGTTGGACCCAGTGGATTTTCCTCCAACTGTATAACTCCTGGGTCAACCCGGCGACTGGCAAGGCGGAGAACATTTCGACTCTCGTATTTCCCGCAGAGTGCAACACCGAGGACCTGAAGCGGAAATATTGCGACAGTCGTCGTCTGGCCTTCGTGTCCGAAGCGCCGGTTTGGTGGTGCCCGGATTTGGGAACCGTCCTGGCCAACGAGGAAGTGGTCGACGGCAAATCCGAAGTCGGAGGATTTCCCGTGGTCCGGAGGCCCATGCGGCAGTGGATGCTGCGCATTACTTCCTACGCCGATCGCCTGCTGGCGGATCTAAACACCATCGAGTGGAGCGACTCGCTCAAGAAGATGCAGCAGGACTGGATCGGCCGGAGCGAAGGCGCCGAAGTGGACTTCGCCCTGCCAGGACGTCCGGAAAAGCTACGGGTGTTTACCACGCGACCCGACACCTTGTTTGGTGCGACCTATATGGTCCTGGCGCCGGAACATAAGTTGGTTTCGGAGATTACCACACCCGCGCAACGGGAACAGGTGCAGGCCTATCAGGCCGCCGTGGGACGCAAATCCGACATGGAACGCACGGAATTGGCCAAGGAGAAAACGGGCGTGTTCACTGGCGCGGTGGCCATCAATCCTGTCACCAATCAACCCATTCCCATCTGGATCGCGGACTACGTTCTGGCCAGCTACGGCACCGGGGCCATCATGGCTGTTCCGGCCCACGATACCCGGGACTTTGAGTTCGCCCAAAGGTTTGGCCTGCCGGTGGTCCAGGTCGTTGCTCCGCCGGACGCCAACACGCCATGGCAGGGCTTTACGGACGACGGAACCGCAGTCAACTCTTCGGGTGCCAGCCTGAATCTAAATGGACTGCGGACACCGGACGCCAAGCGCAAGATCATCGACTGGCTGGAAGCGCAAGGGTTCGGCAAACGTACTATAAATTTCAAGTTGCGGGACTGGCTCTTCAGCCGTCAGCGGTATTGGGGCGAACCCTTCCCGATTGTCTGGAAGAAGGACATCGACGGCACCTTATACCACCAGGCGCTTCCGGAAACGGAGCTGCCGCTGGTGCCTCCGGCCTTGGAAGAATATAAGCCAACCGCCAGTGGGCAGCCACCGCTGGCCCGGGCCCAGGAGTGGGTGCACCTGGCCGATGGATCGGAACGGGAAGTCAACACCATGCCTCAATGGGCGGGTAGTTGCTGGTACTACCTGCGCTATTTGGACGCCCGGAATTCCAATCGTTTCGTGAGTTCAGCCGCCGAATCCTATTGGATGGGAACGGCAGGCAAGACGACAAAGGCCACGCCTGGAGTCGATCTCTACGTTGGCGGCACGGAACACGCCGTGCTGCATCTGTTATACGCCCGGTTCTGGCACAAGTTCCTTTTTGACCTAGGCCAGGTGTCGACCGCAGAACCGTTTTATCGGTTGGTCAACCAAGGTCTGATCCTGGGTGAAGACGGCCAAAAGATGTCAAAATCTCGAGGCAACGTTGTAAATCCGGACGACATATTGGTGGAGTACGGCGCCGACGCATTCCGTCTGTACGAAATGTTCATGGGCCCTCTTCAGGACACCAAGCCGTGGAACACCAGCGGCGTCGAGGGTGTTTATCGGTTCCTTGGCCGGGTCTGGAGGCTCTTTGTCGATGAGGCTAGCGAGACGGAGTACGAGCAAAGTTGCACCACTCTGGCGCCCGAACAGCAAGCCAACTTGCTCGCCTCGACCATTCGCTTGCATCTCTCGATTCAGGACGTCACTCCGGATAAGGCGCAACTGAAGTCACTCCACGCGTGCATCAAAAAGGTCACCGAAGACTTGGAAGCATTGCGTTTCAATACAGCGATCTCCGCGATGATGGTGTTTGTCAAAGACGCGATTGAATGGAAGCAACGACCAGCGTCGGCGATGGGTACTTTCCTGCAATTATTGGCCCCCTTCGCCCCGCATGTTGCTGAGGAGTTGTGGGAAAAACTGCATGGAGGCTTGGGTAAAGCCGTTCCGTCACTGTCCTACCAAGCTTGGCCGACATTCGACGCGTCTCACTTGGTGGAAGACGTCATCGAGGTTCCCGTACAAGTGAATGGAAAACTTCGGGACGTGATCAGTGTGGCAACGGCTGCGACGAACCAGGAAGTCGAAGCCGCAGCCCTGGCGTCCGAGAAGGTCCAATCGTTCATGGTCGGCAAAACCGTCAAAAAGGTTGTGGTTGTGCCGCCTAAGAAACTGGTTAACATTGTCATCGGTTAGACTGTGCGTTACGGTATCTTTCCGTGCGGCACATGACGCCTTTGGAACTACGGGTGCTTTTGTTGATGTTGGCAGTGATGCTGGTTGGCATGAGTACCAGGGCGTGGCTCCGATCGCGACCGCAGGGAAAGACGACGGTCATGACCGCTGGGAGGACAAATACGGTAGGTGGTTTGCCCGTGCCATGAGTGAATCGACGGCAGAAACAATTTGGGAAACAGTCATCAGCAAGGACACGCGATATTCTCGCGACGCCTATTTCTTTGTCCGTGAGGCCCTGGATTTTACCCAGGAGCACATCAAAAAAGAGAACGGCGGCAAGCCGCGCCACGTGAGCGGGCAGGAACTTCTGGAGGGCATCCGTCTCTTCACGCTCCAGCAATTTGGCCCCATGGCTCGAACTGTCCTCGATGAGTGGGGAATCCGGCGCTGCGAAGACTTCGGCGAAATTGTGTTCAACATGGTGGAACACAAGATCTTATCGAAGACCGACAAGGACTCCCGCGAGGACTTTAAGGGCGGTTATGATTTCCGGGATGCCTTCGAAAAACCCTTCATACCCAGCGCCCGATTGGTCCAAAACTGATGGATATTCGCCTCTTTCTCCGGTTGGCAACGCTTGTGGAAATCCATGAGCCCGTTTCCAATCCGCCATTGATTCGTTGCGCAGGGGAATATCGAGTGTTAGCTTGCTAGTAAGAAAGATCATGCCAGAGGAACTACCAAATGATGGCAACCGTGGAAATCGCCCCGCTGGCGATCCGCGCATCCCGACCCGTAATTGGCTTTTGTGGATGCTGGTTGTAGCAGTCGTCGTCGGACTCCTTTTCGTGAACCGGACAAACCGCCGGGTCCCGGAAACGTCCATCACCCATGCCAAGCTCATGCAACTGGTGAGCTCCAACATGGTATCCAAGGGTGAAATCGAATTCCGGTCCCAAAGTGCTTTCGCCATTGTGCACGGGGCGTACTTCGCCTCCGAAACGCGCAATCCCACCAACGTGGTGCCGTTCGTGGTGGAGACTCGTTTGAGCGAAGTCAACGCCGACAAGCTGCTGGACCAAGGTTTCAAGCCCGTGCCCAACGACACCGTCTGGCTGGCGCTGGTGACCAATCTTCTCCTGCCCTGTTTGTTGCTGGGCGCCCTGATCTGGCTGCTGTTCGTGCGCCAGATTCGCGCCGCTGGCAAGAATGCCCTGAGCTTTGGCAAGTCCAAGGCCCGCCTCCTGACCAAGGACAAGAACAAGACCACCTTCAAGGATGTCGCTGGCGTGGACGAAGCGAAGGAAGAAGTGGCTGAACTTGTGGAGTTCCTCAAGGACCCCAAGAAGTTCCAGAAGCTGGGTGGCCGTATTCCCAAGGGTGTCCTGATGGTAGGCCCTCCTGGTACTGGCAAGACCTTGCTCGCCAAGGCGATTGCTGGCGAAGCTGACGCGAGTTTCTTCAGCATCAGCGGATCCGATTTCGTGGAGATGTTTGTCGGCGTCGGCGCCAGCCGCGTCCGTGACATGTTCGAGCAGGCCCGCAAAAACACGCCTTGCTTGATCTTCATCGACGAAATCGATGCAGTCGGTCGCAGCCGTGGTCATGGTCTGGGTGGCGGAAATGACGAGCGCGAGCAGACGCTCAACGCGTTGCTCGTGGAAATGGACGGTTTCGACTCCACCGAGGGCATCATCATTATCGCGGCGACCAATCGCCCAGATGTGCTGGATCCCGCGCTGTTGCGCCCGGGCCGATTCGACCGTCAAGTGACGGTAAACTTGCCCGATGTCCGTGGCCGCGAAGCGATTCTCAAAGTTCACGCCAAGAACGTGAAACTGGATCCCGCTGTGGATCTTTCGGTCATCGCCCGTGGTACGCCCGGATTCTCCGGTGCCGAACTGGCCAACTTGCTCAACGAAGCGGCCCTGCTGGCTGCCCGTACTGGCAAGCGCGCGGTCGGCGGTCCCGAACTCGAAGAAGCGCGAGACAAGGTTCGCTGGGGCCGTGAACGCCGCAGCATGGCCATGTCCGAAGAGGAAAAGAAGGGCACTGCTTGGCATGAGGCCGGTCACGCCTTGGTTAACGTAGTTCTTTCCCACACGCATCCCTTGCACAAGGTCACCATCATCCCCCGCGGGCAATCGCTGGGTTCGACGATGTACCTGCCCAAGGAGGACTTGCATAACCGCAAGCGCCGCGAGTTGATGGATTTGATTGCAGTCACGATGGCCGGACGTATCGCGGAAGAGATCGTCACCGAGGATATCTCGAGCGGCGCTTCTGGCGACATCCAGCAGGCCACCCAGATGGCCAAGGCCATGGTGATGCACTGGGGCATGAGTGAACGCCTAGGCATGGTGCTCTACGGCGACGCCCAGGAGTATGTGTTCCTCGGTCGCGACATGATGCGCTCGAAGGAATACAGCGAGCAGACGGCCCGCGACATCGATGCCGAGGTCAAATCGATCATCGACAAGGGTTTTGAGACTGCGAAGCACATTATCGAGACACACCGCGACAAGCTGGAGCTCATCGCCAAGGCGTTGCTGGAACACGAAACCCTCGATGGTGCGCTGGTGGAAGAAATTGTTCGCACCGGCCGGTACGTTTCGCCTCCGACGGATCACAAGGACATTGATCCCCCCAGCGGCGCCCAAGCGGCGACGCCGTTGCCCGAGGTGATCAAACCTGCCCCGCCCAAGCTCGGCGGATTCGGTTCTCCGGCTCCGGCGGCCGCCTAAATCCCGATCAAAAGCAGCTTTGCAGGCGCGAGCGCGGTTGACCCGCTCGCGCCTTTTCTTCAATCCTCGATCAGCAATGATCATCGCCCCGTCGTTACTGGCATCTGACTTTAGCCGCTTTGGCCATGAAGCGGCCCGCGCCGACCGCTCCGGGGCGGAATGGCTCCACTTGGATATCATGGACGGCCATTTTGTACCGAACATCTCGTTCGGGCCCGAAGTCGTCCGCCGAGTGCGCCCCCATTTCAAACGGTTCTTCGACGTCCACTTGATGTGCTCGAAGCCGGAGATTCTCCTCGAGCCCTTTGCCAAAGCCGGCGCGGACGGGATGACGATTCACGTGGAGCTCGGCTCCGCCGTGACTCCCTTGCTCTGGAAGATCCGGTCTCTCGGAAAGAAAACCGGCATCGCGATCAATCCGCCGACAAATCTCAACACTGTCAAACCGTTCCTGTCCCAGGTGGACTTGGTCCTGATCATGACGGTGAACCCGGGCTACGGTGGCCAACCGTTTATCGGTGAATGCATCCCCAAGGTGCAGCAGGTCGCGGCTTGGCGCCGTGAAATGGGCCTCCATTTCCGGATTGAAGTCGATGGCGGCATCAACAACGAAACGGCCGTCCAGTGTGCCCATGCGGGAGCCGATACATTTGTTTCCGGGACCGCGCTTTTCGCGAAACACAATCTCGGCCAAGCCGTGCGAAAAATGAGGCAATTGGCAGCGAACGCCACGCCCCAGTTGTTCTGATTCGCAGGCCATGGAATTTGCCTTTGGGGCAGCCCTGCTCTTCTCGATTTCCTCGGTTTCCGGGCGTCAGGGCGTACTCCACCTCGGGCCTGCCCGGACCAATTTCACGCGGCAGATCCTCGCGCTGGTCCTGCTGGGACTATATGCCCATCTGATTGGCGGTGGGTTTCATGGGCCGGCCCTGGGCTGGTTCATCTTCAGTGGGTTCATCGGCTACGGCATCGGCGACACTTCTATTTATAGCGCCCTGCCCTTGCTGGGCTCGCGCCTGACGTCCTTGATGACCCAGTGCCTGGCGGCGCCGATCGGCGCCCTGATCGAATGGGCCTGGCACGGCACCCTGCTACGGCCCGAGCAATCGATTGCCTGCTTGATCATCCTGGCCGGTGTCGCCTTGGCGCTCGCCCCGAATCGCGGGGCCGCCCCCACTCAACGATTGCCCACCAAAGGCGTCGTCTACGGAGTATTGGCTGCGGTGGGACAGGCGGGCGGGGCGGTGTTCAGCCGGCACGGTTCCAAGGTCTCCGCACTCGCGGGAATGCCCGTGGATGGCATAACGGTCGCCTACCAACGAATCTGGCCCGGGCTGCTAGTCGGAGGACTGTGGTACTGGTTCCATCGACGTTCGTCGCCTGCGGGACCTACCGACACCTCCAAACCCTCGGAAAAATCCCCCTGGCAAAAGGCTTGGCCGTGGATTGTGCTCAATGCCATCGCGGGTCCGACGTTGGGCGTTAGCTGCTATCAACGCGCCCTTCAACTGGAACCCACTGCGATAGTCCTGCCGATCGTGGCCCTATCCCCGTTGCTCGTTATTCCGTTAGCCTGGTTCATGGAAGGTGAGCGGCCTACTTTTCGCTCGCTGGCGGGCGGCATCATAGCGGTTGCAG
>DATJII010000067.1:0-5176 GCA_035493435.1 Candidatus Limnocylindria bacterium
GATGTTCATGGGATGGGCGTCGGTACGGCCTCGGCACCACCGATATCGGGTGGGGCGGAGGTTAGTTTTTCCAGTGGCTGTTCGCCCTTGCCCCCCCGGACCCAGCGGCTGAAACGATCAAGGTAGAGATAGATCACCGGGGTCGTATAAAGCGTGAGGAACTGGGACACCAGGAGTCCGCCCACGATGGAAATGCCCAGGGGCTTGCGCAACTCCGAGCCCGTCCCCTCTTCCAACGCCAACGGCAACGCCCCAAGCAATGCCGCCATGGTAGTCATCATGATGGGACGGAACCGCAACAGGCAGGCCTTATAGATCGACTCCTCGGGTTTCAGGCCTTCGTCACGCTCCGCCTCGAGAGCGAAATCGATCATCATGATGGCATTCTTCTTCACAATGCCGATGAGCAGGATGATGCCAATCAGGGCGACCAGCGACAGTTCATAGCCACAGACCAGCAGCGCCAGCAACGCACCGACGCCCGCGGATGGCAGGCTGGAGAGAATCGTGATGGGATGGATATAACTTTCGTAGAGGACACCCAGGACGATATAGATCACGACGATCGCGGCCAGGATCAGGAACGGTTCACTGGCCAGCGAGGAGCGAAACTCGGCGGCACTGCCCGAGAAATTGGTGTTGATCGTGTCGGGCAGTTGGATGTCGGCGCCAGCCTTCTGGATCGCTTCCACCGCCGCGCCCAGTGAGCTGCCCTGGCGCAGGTTGAACGAAAGCGTGACGGCGGGAAATTGTCCCTGGTGGGCGATCGACAACGGGGCGGTGCGGGTGCCCACCGAGGCAAAATTGCTCAGTCGCACCATCTGGCCGGTGGTGGACTTGACATAGACATTTTCCAGTGCCGCCGGACCGATTTGATACCTCGTATCGACCTCCAGGATGACCCGGTATTGGTTGAGCTGGGTGAAGATTGTGGAAACCTGGCGCTGGCCGAAGGCATCGTACAGTGTGTCATCGATGGCCTGCAGTGGAATATTATACCTGGAAGCGGCGTCCCGATCGATGTCGATGGCCAGTTGAAGCCCGGCGGCCTGCTGGTCCGTGGCCACGTCGGTCAGGTCCGGCAACTGGCGCAACCGCGCCAGCAGTTTGGGCGCCCATTCGGCCAATTCCGCCTCGTCCGCGTCCTGGAGCGTATACTGATATTGGGTGCTGCTGACCCGGCTGTCGATCTGGACATCCTGTACCGCCTGCATGAAAAGCGATATTCCTTCCACCCCCCGCGTCGCCTCGCGCAGCCGGTCGATGATTTCGTTGGCGCCGGCCCGGCGTTGGTTGCGGGGCTTGAGATTGATATAGATGCGGCCGGAATTTCCCGTCGCGTTCACCGTGCCCGCGCCGACAAACGAGGCGATGCTCACGACATCCGGGTCGCGCTCCACGATTTCCGAGATGGTATGCTGGCGGGCCACCATGGCTTTGTATGAAATCGTCTGGGCCGACTCGGTGACGCCAATGATCAGGCCCGTGTCCTGCTGGGGCAGCAGTCCCTTGGGCACGAGGAAATACAGCCAGATGGTGGCAATCAAGGTCAGGATCGCCACCGCCAGCGTGAACGGCTGATTTCGCAGCACCCATTTCAGCCCATAATCATAGGCGTTCAGCATCCCCTGGAAGAAACGCTCCGTGAGATTGTAGAAACGGCCATGTTCCTCGCCAGTCTCGGGCTTCAGGAGCCGGGCGCACATCATGGGCGTAAGTGTCAGCGAAACAATCGCGGACATCACGACCGCGATGCTCAGGGTCACGGCAAACTCCCGGAACAGGCGCCCGACGATGCCCGTCATGAAGAGCAACGGAATAAAAACCGCGATGAGCGAGACGCTCAATGAGATGACCGTAAAGCCAATTTGCCGCGCACCTTTGATGGCCGCCTGCATGGGTTTCTCACCTGCCTCGATATAGCGCACGATGTTCTCGATCATGACGATCGCGTCGTCCACCACGAAGCCGGTGGAGATGGTGAGCGCCATGAGCGAAAGGTTATCCAGGCTGAATCCGACCAACTTCATCACCCCGAAGGTCCCCACCACCGCGATGGGCAGCGCCACACTGGGAATCACCGTAGCCCAGAACTTTCGGAGGAAGACGAAGATCACCATGATGACCAGGGCGACGGTCAGGATGAGCGTGAACTGGACGTCGGCAATGGAGGCCCGGATTGTTTCGGTCCGGTCCGTGAGCACCGCAATCTTGACCCCATTGGGCACCACCGTGCGGAGATTCGGCAACAGTTCCTTCACCCGGTTCGCCGTCTGGATGATGTTCGCGCCCGGCTGGCGCTGGATGTCCACGATCACCGCCGGCCGTTTGCCGACCCAGCCACCCAATCGGATATTCTCCACGTTGTCCACCACTTCACCCACATCCTTGATGCGGATGGGCGATCCGTTCTTATAAGTGACAATGACGTTGCCGAACTCGGTGGCGCTATAGATCTGGTCGTTGACCACGATGGAAAAGGCTTGGTGCGCGCCATCGAAACTGCCCTTGGGAGCGTTGACGTTGTTCTGCGTCAGGGCGTTGCGTATATCCTCCAGGCTGATGCCCAGGGAGGCAATCGCCGCCGGATTGATCCGCACCCGGACGGCGGGCTTCTGCTTCCCCTGGATGGTGACCAGGCCCACACCCGTGACTTCGCTCAGTTTCTGCGCCAGCACGGTGTCGGCAATATCGGTGACCTTTTCCAGCGGCAGCGTGTCCGAGTAAACCTGCAGCGTCAGGATGGGAGAATCCGCCGGGTTGATCTTACTATAGGTAGGCGGATTCGGCATCTTCGGCAGGACGCCATTGGCCGCGTTGATGGCCGCCTGGACATCTTGTGCTGCGGCGTCGATATCCCGATCGAGATTGAACTGGAGGGTGATGGCCGTGTTCCCGAAGGAACTCTGTGAGGTCATCAGATACAGGCCGCTGATCTGTCCGAATTGTCGCTCCAAGGGCGTGGTCACCGATGAGGCCATGACATCCGGGCTGGCTCCGGGGTATTGAGCTGTTATCTGGACGGTCGGAAAATCGACGGGCGGCAACGCCGAGGTGGGCAGGAGCAGGTATCCGAGCATCCCCATGATCAACACCCCCACCATCAGGAGCGAGGTGGCCACCGGGCGATGGATGAAGGGTTCGGAGATGTTCACCGGTGGGAAGCGTCAGAGTTCGTGGCACCCGATTTGCGGTCACCGGAGGACTTTCCGTTACCGTCTTTCCGCCCCCCAGCGCCCGCACCAGCACTGCCATCGCGTCCCGGGGCGGTCCGCACCTTGGATCCGTTTTGCAGCTTGTACTGGCCGTCGACTACCACTTGCTCGCCGGGCTTGAGGCCACTCTCGATGATGGTCAGGCCATCCTGGACTAATCCGGTTTTTAGCGGGCGGGTGGCGACGGTCTGATCGTCGTTGATGACGAAGGCGAAGGCTCCGTCAGGTCCACGTTGAACCACAGTCGTTGGCACGACCACCGCCGCCTTGCGGGTGGTGATATGAAGACGGGTGTTCACGAACTGACCGGGCCATAAATGGAGGTCCGCGTTTTCGAAACGGGCCTTCAGCCGGATAGTGCCGGTGGTGGAGTCGATCTGGTTGTCGACCACCATCAGTTTTCCGGTGGCGGCCACGGTACTGTTATCCCGTTCCATGGCGAGAACCGGTAATTCGTTAGTCCCCATCTCCCGATGGATCTGGCCGATGGCTTGTTCTGGAAGGGTGAAAACAACGGAGATAGGACGCAACTGGGTCACGACCACCACGCCGTTCGAATCGCCGCTGTGAACCAAATTTCCTTGGTCCATCTGGCGGATGCCCGTACGGCCGTCGATCGGCGACACGATCTTGGTGTAATCGAGTTGAACCTTCGCGGTATCCACGGCGGCTTGGTCGGCCTTCACTGCCGCAGCCAATTGGTCGACCATTGCTTTTTGATCTTCCAAATCCTTTTGCGAAAGAATCTTACGATTAAAGAGTTCTTCATCCCGGGCCAGTTCTACCTTGGCATTGGCCAGTTTGGATTCGTCTTCCGCCTTTTTGGCCTCGGCCTGCTCCACTTCGATCTTGAAGGGAATCGGATCAATCTCCGCCAGAACGTCACCTGCCCGGACGTCCTGCCCTTCGGTAAAGGTGACTTTTTGCAGGAGTCCTTCCACGCGGGGACGCACCGTGACGGTGTTGAACGCCTGCACCGTCCCTAAGCCATCGAGGTACACCGCCACGTCTTGTGCCTTGACCACTCCCGCAACGACCGGCACTTCCATTTGTCCCGCTCTCCCGGCCCCGCCCGCCTTGGCTGCGGCGGCAGCTTGACGGGTCCGTACAAGCCACCAGGTACCCAGGCCGACCAGCAGCAGGACCACCACCGCGATGATCATTCCCAAGGACGAATGATTCTTCGCGCTGGAAGGCGGAGAGAAGCTCGGTTTACCCGCAGGCTGGGACGGAGGGCTGACTCGATCGGTATCGTGGTTCATTTTACGCTAGTCCTGAAGCGCTCGGGCGCTGTGTCACGGACGAAATGGGAAAGGAGGTATGGGAGCAGGCGGGGCGCTCTTCGCCAATCTTGAAATCCTTCATTGTCCGCCAGTTGCACGTGCCATTTGTCGCCTCGCCAACCCGGGAACCGAAAGGGAATCGGATGGTGGCTTCAAGAACGACGCTCGGGATTGGCCCGAGGTTGCAGAGACGGTATGCCCGGAGAATCTGTTGTCAACTGACAGATTCTGTAATATGTAACTCCAGTGCAAGAGACGAACCGAGACGACACGCGCAGCCGGATCATCGTGGCTGCGCTCAAGTTGCTTCGGCGGTATGGCGAGGACAAGTTGACGGTCGTCGATATCGCGAAGTCGCTCGGGATGTCTCATGCGAATGTTTACCGGTTCTTCCGTAACAAGACGGATATTCTCGACGCTGTCGTCGATGAATGGCTGGCGAAGGTGGAAGAATTTTTGGAGCAGATTGCCACTGGACCCGGAACGGCCGCCGAGCGTCTCCAAGCGGTAGTCGTCCATCTGCACCTGAAGCGGCGCCAAAAATTCCTCGAAGACACCGAGGTTTATGAATCGTTTCGCCGCCTTTTTGAGCTCCGGCCCGACGCGGCACCCCGACATCGGCTGGCGATTCTCGGTGTGTTTCGGCGGTTGATCGCCGAGGGCGTGGCAAGCGGAGAA
>DATJII010000068.1:0-3569 GCA_035493435.1 Candidatus Limnocylindria bacterium
CCCAACCGGCGTTGCCGCTGCGGATGTCCTGGAGCCTTGCTTTGTTGCCTTTTTTGCCTTATTCGTCGCCTGTTTGTTATTCATATCGTTGGCAGGTATAGCGCCCGTCGCGCTTGCCTGCCAACACTCATGTCAACTCCATTGACGGGGAGATAAACTAACCACCTGCACCGAATCGAATGTTCTTCCGATCCCGAAGGGATCAAAGCCAGTAGCCGGTGATAAGAACTGTGGATTTCTTTTGTATTTGCATGACATCGACGATAGCGGGACTTTTTGGACTTGCTATAAGAGCAAGTCCAAGATTCATTTGAGACGGTCCGAAAATGGATGCCTTGGCCGCCGTCGTTACCTTGCTGAAGCCGCAAGCCATAGTAGCCTCAATCGTGCATGGCGCATGGCGCATGGCGCGGGGCGCTGGGGGGGCGTTACTCCCGGTTTGGCCATCCGGGCTTTGCGCTCGTTCTCAAAGGGCCTTGCTGGCTGTCTCTCGAGGGCGTTCCCGCTGCTATCCTTGAAACCGGTGACTTCGTTTTCTTTCCGGCTACGCCGGCCTTCACGCTAGCGAGTGACGCGAAGGTCAAGCCCAAGCCCATGAAGTCCATTCTCTCCGGCCAGCAGGTGGAGGAGCTTTTCCACGGTGACAGGACAATGGAAACTTCAGCCAGTTTGCTGGGCGGTTATTTCATGTTCGATCCCACCAACGCGTCGCTGCTGTTGGATCTGCTGCCGAAGATGCTGCATCTCCGTGCTGCCGATCCGGAGATGGACAGCCTGGCTCCAGTGGTCGCACTCATCAAACGGGAAGCGCTGGAGAAACGAGCCGGGCAGATACTGGTGCTGGCCCGCCTGATCGAAGTCCTGTTGGTCGAGACGTTACGCTCTGCGCCTGCGAATCTGGCACCGACGGGGTTGCTGGCGGGACTGCGCGAGGCGCCATTGGCAGTGACGCAGCGGGCGATTCACACCCGGACGGAACATCCCTGGACGCTCGCTACGCTGGCTCGGGAGGCCGGGATGTCTCGGTCCTCCTTCGCGGAACGCTTTGCCCGCGTCATTGGGATGACGCCCCTGAACTATCTGCTGCAATGGCGGTTATCGGTGGCCAAAGACATGTTGGTGACTGGGCAGAAGACGGTCGCGGAAATTACGTCGGAGGTGGGCTATGAATCCGCCAGCGGGCTGAGTACGGCGTTCAGCCGCGAAACGGGACAGTCGCCCATGCAGTTCGTCAAGACGCGTGGCATCAGCCCTAGGCATGAATAAACAGCTCTTGCTTTTCGGAGAATCTGGTTCGAGCCCGCCGGAATTCAAGCGCGTGCTGGCCGTCTTCCCGGATGATTATACGGCGGGACAGATCGGCGGCCTCGCGAAAAGGTTGCGCGAAAGGCATGGTTTGCGCGGGAAAATTCGACCTTTAAGCCACCTGCACGTTTCCCTGCCTTTGCCCGAATCCATGCCGCGCGGGCCGGAGAATACGGTAGAGCTCATTGGCCGGGTCTGCAAAGGGGTAGCCGCCGTCATGCATCCATTTGAAATCCGGTTCGAACGGGTCATGAGCTTTCAAAATAATGCCATGGTCCTGGTGGGTGATGATCACGGAAATCGCGGGATCAGGGATTTGCTTGGGATGCTCTGCGCTGAATTTGCCAAGCATCATTTCGGGACCGGGACTTCAACATTTGTTCCGCATTTGACCCTCCTCTACGACAGAAAACGGCTGGCTTGCATACCGGTTGAGCCAGTTTGTTGGACCGTCAAAGAGATCGTTCTGGTGAACAGCGAGGTGGGAGCGACGAAATATCATCCGCTCGGGCGTTGGGAGTTCGGCGGTGAATCCTGACATTTCTTCCCAATATTCGCGGCGCGGGCGGCAGGCGTCCAAATGACCGCAGCCGTTCACACGCCCGCGCGAAGACAGCTCACGTGTCCCGGCCACAGTTTTAATATTATTAAATAGTCACCCATCGCGGCGCAACACCCGCAATCGCTCACGGCCTTCGCGGCCCTCAAAAGCCACTTCGGGTATATAGTCCTCGGCGATGGTATAGCCGTTGGCGAAGAGCGCCGTCAGGTCGGGCACGCTGAAAGGGTAGGGTGGCCCTTCATGGCCTGGGGCGAGTGGTGGATTGATGTACCACAGGCCGATCAACAAGCCACCGGGTCGGAGCGTGAGGTCGATGCCGTGCCGGTAGTCGGGGCGCAGACTTGGGGGCAGCGCGCTCATGCAGGTGTGCTCCAAAACCACATCGAATGCGCCGCGTAAATTCTCAGGCGGATCGAACAAACTGCCGAGGAGAAACCGATGGGCCAGATGGGGATATTGCGCCTGCGCCTCCGCCACCGCCGTGGGTGCGATGTCCAGGCCGGAAACGTCCAGCCCGAATTCCGCCGCCAGCGCGACTTCGTGTCCCCGTCCGCAACCGGGTACCAACACGCGTCCACGCAGCGGATGACGCTCGAGGTATTGCTTCAGTGGCGGGGTTGGCCCGCCGCGATCCCAGGGGGCTTCACCCTTTCGGTACATCTCTTCCCAATCCATTCCCCTATTCAGGGCTTCCCAGCCGCCAAGTCAACCCGCTTCAGGTCACAGGGTAATGTCGGCGGAAGTGTTGCCGAACGAGCGTGCAATGATCGGCAGGGAAGTGACACTTGCCAAGTAATCTAATAATTTCGGCGCTGAATCGATCGAATCCCGGGCGTATTGTGGTTGGGCGTTGGCGAGCAGGTGGGTCAGGGTGAGTTGATGGGCTAGATCCTCGCCGTCGCAGAGGGGAAGCCGTTCCAGGTCGGTGGACGGATGCGGTGGTGACGGGATGGAATAGCGCTCGCACCATTTCAGGGCCATACCGCGTTGAAAGACATCCAGGTGACTCACCAGGAGGCCTGAAAGTTTGCCTGCCGCTTCCAGCGCGTAACGCAGCAGCACGGCGTCCGGATGCCCCCGGCGGAAGCGACCTTGCCAACCCTCCGCGTGGTTGTGCGGTTCGGGTAGTGCGTTGTCCAAGGAGGCATCGTGGGTCGGAAATGGACCAGCCCCATGGCGGGTGAGATAGCTGCGTATAGCGCCGTAGTGTTCGATGGGCGCCCCAATACCCAATCCGGCGGCCACCTGGTTGACCGCTGCCGTGGTGATGGAACTCCAGGTAGTATGAGGATGAAAACCTCGCCACTCGTCGAGCACACCCCTTGGGCGCCTTCAAACAGCACGCAGCCAGGGAGTATAAGTTGGGCGCGGAGATCTTCGGTGGACACCGGCGGGCATTGCCGAGCCAGTGCCCGGGCGACGTTCAGCCACGTGCTGGCCAAGGATTCATCCTGAAGTGTCTGATAGAATGCTTGAACCCCGGTGCCTAGTCAAGCCTTGGCATGGAAGGGTGTTGGGGCAGCGGGAAAATATCTTTAGCCCCTTTGAT
The DNA here is from genome assembly GCA_035493435.1 of Candidatus Limnocylindria bacterium. Lineage (GTDB taxonomy): Bacteria > Verrucomicrobiota > Verrucomicrobiia > Limisphaerales > UBA9464 > DATJII01. The sequence goes on from DATJII010000068.1 coordinate 3,417, forward strand.
GGCAAAGGGTGCATCGAGCAGAAGACCTCGGTTGGCATCAACGGCATAGGGAAAAATCACCACCACCGAATAGCCCGATGCGTGGACCCTCAACTTGCAATAGCTCGGCGACCGTGGGGAGGTGAAACTTGGGCGTGAGGACGATCCTGCGGG
>DATJII010000069.1:0-3818 GCA_035493435.1 Candidatus Limnocylindria bacterium
GTTTGACTTTCGCATTTCGATCGCCGCCAGGGGACGTGCCAAGGCCAGGCCAGGGGACGGGTAAACTTCCGTTGCGCAGGGCGCTCCGGTAGGAAGTAGGCATGGTTCAAGAATGACGATGACATGGCGTTCAATTCGGAGCGTTATCTCCGTCGGGTGGGATCGAGCCGATACCGTGCCATGACGATATAGCTAAGTCCGGAAAGGGGAGACGGGAAACCCGCCGATTGCGCCCGATTGGACGAATTTGCGGGCCGACAAACCAGGGGGTGACGCGGGCTTTCCAGCGGGAATGGCGAAATGCACGACGGCCTTCCTGGGTGGTCGTGCATTTCGTGCGGAACTGGATGGGACGTAGGACGATTCGCGTCGGACTGGTTGGCATTTATGGCGCCAGCGATTGACCAGGAACTCGGCGATCCTCCTTCTCCGTTTTCAGCCTCCAACGACCGCCTCCAGGGAGTGTTTTCAAATGGGCTGGGCCTGCATGCGCCCGCCAAAAAGGGGGCGGGCGGGGAATGGCGAAACTCAGTCGTTTCTCGCCGGTTGACGGCGCCAAAGTCGCGTAAAACTTTGTTCTGAATGTTCTTTTCGCGACGAGGTCACGACGACTCATTCAAGGCCAGGAACAAATCGAGTGGGCGCCGCCGATCCCTTGGTACGATGGGCTGTCCTGGGTATAAGACCGTATTGACAAGCTAACTGCCGATAAGCCGATTTGGAATCGCGAAGATTCGCGACGGAAGGGGGCGGATCCGCCGGGTTGGTATAGTTTTCTTGGAAACGGGGTGGGATTAAATGTCCTATTCGCGACGGGACCACTGTCGCCAATTGGCAAAATAAAACTATTGACCGAAAACTCCATGCTGCGTATGGCTTTATAAACTCACTCCGACTCCTTCGAAAACCCGAAAAGATATGGCCACTTATAAGCGGACGAATGCCTGGAAGCACGGCGGCACCTTCGATAATCCTGACCTTTTGTGGTACGCCAAGGGCGTGGGCGTCATGCAGTCGCGCTCTCTGGATGACCCCAAAAGTTGGTGGTTTTTCGCGGCCATCCATGGCGAGTACGTAGCCGCAACCCAATTTCCCGGCTGGGGACATCTCCCTTCGCCCCCTCAGGTGCCGACGACACCCGTCCCCACCGCGTCTGTTCGTCACCTTTACTGGAACCAATGCCAGCACCAAAGCTGGTATTTCCCCCCGTGGCATCGGGGGTATCTGATCGCGCTGGAGGCGCACATCCGGGCGGCTGTCGTGGGATTGGGAGGTCCATCGCATTGGGCTTTGCCTTATTGGAATTATCTTGGGCCGGACAACCAGTATGAGATCCCGCCGGCTTTTACCCAGCAGAACCTGCCTGACGGCACTCCGAATCCTCTCTTTGTAACGGCCCGTTACGGTCCCAACAGTGATGGGAATATCTTCATTCCCATACCGCCGGTGTCACAGGCCTGCTTGTCCAATACCCTATATACCGGGAGCAATGCCGCCACGCCCAGGCCTGGTTTCGGTGGTCCGAAGACCAAATTCTCCCATTCGGGAAACAGGTCCGGCAACCTGGAAGACAACCCGCACAATCAGGTTCATGTCGATGTTGGAGGCAACGCGCCGACAGGGCCAACCTACGGCCTGATGAGCGATCCGGGCCTTGCCGGACTCGATCCGATCTTTTATATCCACCATTGCAACATCGACCGGATGTGGGCCGTGTGGAACGGGACGGGAAACGCCAATCCGACGGCTGCCAGTTGGCTGAAAGGCCCGGCGGCCGCCGGTGGACGAAAGTTCGCGATGCCCATGCCGGACGGCAGTTCATGGGTCTACACTCCGGCCGACGTGAACAGCCTCGCCCAGTTGAATTATACTTATGATGGCCTGCCCACGGCGGCTCACCCTCTGACGGCCAGTAGTGCGCTGGCCGTGAGACTGAAACGGTTGGGAGCGAAATCAACCACTGCGGCGGTGGCCGCAACTGAAAGTGTAGCTATGGATACCGGAAAAGATTCGGAACTGGTGGGCGCCCACGACGGTGCCCTTCAAATCAAGAGCTCGGGAGCCCGCGCGACTGTCAAGCTCGACCCTGGGGTGCGACGGAAGCTGTCGGCCAATCTCGCTGCCGCGTCGATCAAGGCCCTGCCAGATCGTACCTACCTCGAGCTGGAGAATGTCCGGGGCACGCGGGACGCGCACAAACTGAGCGTCTATGTCAGTGGACACTTGGCTGGCACGGTTGCTCTCTTTGGACTTCGGAGAGCCAGCACCAAAGACGGGCAGCACGGTGGTTCGGGCCTCAGTTTCGAACTGGACGTCACCAACATCATCGACACGCTGCACCTCGAGAATTCCCTCGATGTGGATTCGCTCGACGTGAAAATCCTGCCGAATCACTCGATCCCCGAGGATGAGCCGATCACTGTGGGGCGGGTGAGCCTCTATCGTGAGGGGCACCAATGACCGAAAGCGCCCGTGAGGAAGGGCTGGTTACTGGCGTGGTACTGATTGTCAGCGCTGTCACCTGGGTGATGCTGACGGTGAATCCCGGGGGCATCCTGTCCCTGTCGCATTGTCCGGTGACGCAGTCTGGGGCATCGCCCGCCTCCTTTCGGATGTTGTTTGAAATGAACCCACCGTCTTCGTTGGCGGCAGGTTGGGCTCTGATGTTGGTGGCGATGATGCTGCCGACACTGATTGCGCCAATCCAGCATATCGTCAGTCGCAGTTTCCGGCATCGCCGTCTCCAACCCATCACGCTTTTCCTGGCGGGCTACGCCTTGCTTTGGATGGCGGCGGGCGCTGTGCTGCTGGCAGCCGAGCTGATGCTGGGCGTGCTCGCCCCGAAATCGTATCTGCCTGCGGCTGGGGTGGGGCTCGCCGCCTTCGTGTGGCAATGCTCACCCATCAAGCAACGCTGCCTCAATCGCAACCATAATCATACGGAACTCCGGGCCTTTGGCTGGGGCGCGAAACTGGACGCGCTTCGCTTTGGGGTCTCGCACGGCTTCTGGTGCATCGGATCCTGCTGGGCCTTGATGCTGTTTCCCATGCTGTTGCCGCAGGGACACACCGCCGCGATGGCGGCCATGACCTTTCTCATGATCAGCGAACGTCTTGACCCGCCCGCCCCCCTGAGTTGGCGCTTGCGCGGTCCGGGCAAACTTATCCGAATCCTCGTCGCCCAGACCCGTATCCGATGGCAATCCTTGCGGCCAAATTCGACATCGCCCTCTGCAGTAGTCTGAGAGCCGTCCTGCGCTTTTTCCCCAACGGGGAAATGTCCCCTAGCCCAGGGTTGGTCGGAGTCGCGACGACCTACCCTGGGTTAAAGCAAGAATCGCAAAGGCTCGCGCCATCAGGCTTGGATTGCCAATAAACAGAAGCGCGAGCGGGGCGGCTTGGTGGTGCGCGATAGAATCGAAATCGCACGCGCTCCAATCCCCTCGCCCCCAAGACTTTTTGGGGGAGAGGGCAGGGTGAGGGGGCAAAAGCACGCCTCGCTTCGGAGTCCGCCCACCCCCCATCGTGCTACATAGGGCGGACAACGTTCATAACGTTCATATCTTCATATCATGATGGGTGGATCATGACGGTATGACGATCATGACGATAAAATCCCCTATGTGGCACTTCGAACCCCGAGGTGGCTTCGGTCACGTCGCAGGTCTTTGAGAGTGAAGCGCCTCTCCAAAGCGGTGTCGCGCTTCGCTTGCCACCGCACTGCTATGAGTTTTGTCAAGAGGTATTGGCAAACGCGGAGCGGTGGGATGGAAGCGTAGTTAGATCCGAGCCGTTATTGATTTCCGCCAAAGCCTCTT
>DATJII010000070.1:0-15185 GCA_035493435.1 Candidatus Limnocylindria bacterium
CTGGGTGTGGGCGTCAACCCGATCTACGATACCATCACCGTCGATGCCTACACGGGTTTGACCGGGATCACCGCAGTCATGCTGGAAGTGTTGCCCGATCCCAGCCTGCCCAAGAACGGGCCGGGTCGGTGGGGTCAAACGGGTAACTTCATCCTCGACGAATTTGGGTTTGCGGTGGCTCCCAAATGGGGTCCGGTACCCGTCGATACCAATGTTTTCTTCGCTGGCGCAACCGCCGATTGGGAGCAGCAGTATTACCGTGCCGAGCACGCGGTCGACCACAATCCCAAGACCGGTTGGGCGATTGGGCCGAAGTTCGGGCAGCGGCACTTCCTCATAGCTTCACTGAAGGATCCGGTGGGCTATAAAGGTGGCAGCAAGCTGAGCTTCCGCTTCGACCAATACCACGGAAACAGCCATTGCATCGGGCGGTTCCGATTGTCGGTTACCACGGAAAAAGATGTTGCCTCCTTGTGGCCGCTTACCCCGGAGGCCAAAGCAGCCCTGGCCCTCAAGCCGGAAGAGCGTTCGCCGGAGCAAGGCAAGCTTCTGGCGGATCTCCACCGCGAATCATCGGACGTGGTTCGTTCCCTGGAGCGCGACATTTTCCAGTTGGAACAAAAGCAAAAGCGCCTGGCCTCGCAGACCTTCAGCACCCTGGTGATGCAGGAACGCAGCGAGCCCAAGCCCCGTGAATCGTATATCCAATTGCGCGGTGATTTCCTGACCCACGGGAATACCGTGACGCCCGGTGTTCCCGCCGTCATGCCGCCGTTGCCTAGCGATGTTCCGGTGAACCGGCTGGCCCTGGCCCGCTGGCTGGTGGATCCGGCCAACCCGTTGACCGCGCGGGTGGCGGTCAACCGATTCTGGGAGCGTTGCTTTGGTACTGGCTTGATCAAGACGAGCGAGGACTTTGGCCGCCAGGGTGAGGCACCTTCCCATCCCGAGTTGCTTGACTGGCTGGCCTCGGAATTTGTTCGCACCAGCTGGAACGTGAAGGCGATGCAGAAGCTCATCGTGATGTCGGCGACCTATAGGCAAAGCGCCGTCACCGACGCGGCCCGGCAGGAGAAGGATTTCTATAACCGGTTGCTCGCCCGGGGACCACGGTTCCGCATGGACGCCGAAATGATCCGCGACCACGCACTCGCGGTGAGTGGGTTGTTGAATCCCAAACTGGGCGGCCCGAGTGTGTACCCGGTGCAGGTGCCCAACCTGTGGAAAGAGATTGGCTTCCTGCGCCCGGAAATCGGCATGGATGAATGGCCCGTCAGCGAAGGGCCGGATATTTATCGGCGGGCGGTCTATACGTTCTGGCGGCGGGTGTGCACGTATCCCACCTTCGCCACCTTCGACGCTCCCAGCCGGGAAGTGTGCGTGGCCCGGCGGCCCCGCACGAATACGCCATTGCAGGCGCTGGCCGCGATGAATGAACCGACGTTGCTCGAAGCCGCCCGTGTCTTTGCCCAGCGTATTCTTACGGAAGGTGGAAAAGACGACGCCGCTCGTATCGACTTCGCCTTCCGCACCTGCCTGGATCGTCCGCCAACGCGCGCCGAGCAGGCGCGACTCCTCGCCTTTGTCGAACAACAGCAGAAAAGCTTTGGCAACGACGCCAAGTCCGCCGCGCAACTGGTCAAAGTCGGTGCCGCCGCCCAGCCCGCGACGATGGATCAACGCAAACTGGCCGCCTGGATGATGCTGGCCAATGTCTTGTTCAACCTGGACGAGACACTAACCAAGGGATGACCCCGAACTATCTATAACCGCTTCCCACCATGAATCCTTTTTCGTCCCCCAGTCTCGATTCGATCCGCGCCTCCACCCGCCGCCGGTTCCTGCAACAATGCGGCACGGGCATGGGTGCGCTCGCACTGGGCTCTCTGTTCAACGAAAAGCTCTTCGCAGGCGAAAGCGCCGCGCCGATCTTGGGGCAGCCTCATTTTGCACCGAAGGCCAAGAACATCATTTATCTTTTCCAATCAGGTGGGCCGTCGCATTTGGACCTGTTCGATCCGAAGCCGGTGTTGCAACGGCACGACGGCCAGCAGGTGCCCGAGGAGTTGGTGAAAAACATCCGACTCGCGCAAATTGGCAAGCAGGCCAAGCTGCTGGCCTCACCCTATAAGTTTGCCCAGTATGGCAAGTCCGGCGTGTGGCTGAGCGAACTATTGCCGCATTTGCAGACCATTGCGGACGATGTCTGTTTCGTGCAGGGCTTTTATTCGGAAGCCTTCAATCACGATCCGGCGACGATCTTCATGAACACCGGCGCCCAGTTGGCCGGGCGGCCTGCCATGGGCTCGTGGTTTAGCTACGGTCTAGGCAGTGAGAACAAGGATCTGCCCGCGTTTGTGGTGCTGATGACGGGTGTGGGGCAGCCGCTGACGAATGCTTCGTGGGGCAGCGGTTTCCTGCCGACGGTTCACCAAGGTGTCACGCTGCGGTCCCAGGGTGATCCGGTGCTCTTCGTGAGCAACCCGGAAGGCATGGGCAGCCAACGCCGACGCCAGTCCTTGGACGTGCTCAAGGACCTGAATCAGTTGCGCTACGATGCGCTGCAAGATCCAGAGATCCAGACCCGCATCGCGTCCTATGAGCTGGCGTACCGCATGCAAACCAGCGTCCCGGAAGTCATGGATATCTCGAAGGAATCGCCCAAGATCCACGAGTCCTACGGCACGACTCCGGGTCGGGCGTCCTTTGCCAACAACTGCCTGCTGGCCCGGCGTTTGGTGGAGCGGGGTGTTCGTTTCGTGCAGCTCTACCACCGGGGCTGGGATCATCACGGCGGCCCGGACGGTAATCTCGTGTTCGATCTCAAGAAACGTTGTGCGGAAACCGACCAGCCCGCGGTCGCGCTGATCAAGGATCTCAAGGAACGCGGACTCTTGGATGAGACGCTGGTGCTGTGGGGTGGAGAGTTCGGTCGGACGCCCATGATGCAGGGGGCGCTCAAGCCAGACCAGATCGGACGCGATCATCATCCGCACGGCTATACTGTCTGGATGGCGGGCGGAGGCATCAAGCCGGGGGTGGTCTACGGCAAGACCGATGAATTCGGTTTCTATGCGGTAGAGAACAAGGTCCACGTCCACGACCTGCACGCCACCATCCTGCACCTCTTCGGCATGGATCACCTGAAGCTGACCTACCGATTCCAGGGCCGGGACTTCCGGCTGACGGATGTGCATGGGGAATTGGTGAAAGGTATTCTGGCATAACTGTCTTTACGTATCGACAGGGCTTGAAGTCGTGACGGTTTTCAGTGTTCGATTTGGGATGTTGCCGAGTATTCCTCCGCGCCGTTGTTTCGGAATGCTGCTCGCCCTTACGGGCTGGGGTGCCGTTACGGCCCACGCCGCTGCTTTTTGGATCTGGGCGGAAGGCCCGGGAACCCGGGAGGCCGCACAGATTCGCCGCAGTTTTGAAGTGACCCAAACGGTCAAGGAAGCGGTGCTCGTCGCGACTTGCGACAACGGGGCACATCTTTTCCTCGATGGGGAGGAAGTGTTGGTCAATGGCGATTGGAACGAACCGTCCAAGGTCGATCTCTCTAACAAGTTGAAGCCTGGCAAACACGCGTTGCGGGCGGACTGTAAGAATGAGGGAGATACCTCCGGTTTCGTGGCTCGTCTCACGTACAAGTCTGCCGACGGAAAAGAAACGGTTTTGGAGACGGATTCGTCCTGGGAAGCCGTGGCTCCGGGGCGTTCCGATTGGAAACCGGTCAAGGTGGTGGGCAAGTACGGCGATCAGCCGTGGGGTGAGGCCCTGGCGAAAGTAGGCGGGCCGATGGTGCCTCCGACGGCGACTTCGCCATCGGACATCCAGATTCATCCGGGATTCAAGGTGGAATTGATCTATGCGGTGCCGAAGTCGGTGCAGGGATCCTGGGTCAGCATGACGGTGGATAACAAAGGGCGCATGGTCGCTTGCGACCAAGGGGGCGGGCTTTATCGATTGACCTTGGCTGCTCCCGGATCGAGTTCGCCGGCCACGGTGGAGCGGTTGACCAATTCCGTCGGGGGAGCGCATGGCTTGTTGTACGCGTTTGACAGCCTATACGTCATGGTCAACGAACAGAATGGACGCCAGGGGTTGTGGCGATTGCGCGACACAAATGGGGACGACCAGTACGACGAAGAAAAGCAATTGCGTCATATCGATGGCGGCGGGGAACACGGCCCCCACGGCATTGTCCTTTCGCCGGACGGCAAGTCGCTTTATGTGGCTTGCGGCAACCACACGAAGCTGCCCGATCATATGGAGCTTTCCCGGGCTCCGCGCGCCTGGTCCGAAGATCAGGTCGTGACACGTCTCTGGGACGCCAATGGCCACGCGCGAGGCATTCTGGCTCCCGGTGGTTATATCTGCAAAACGGATCCGGACGGGAAGGTTTTCGAGCTGGTGAGCCACGGCTACCGCAACGAGTACGATTTCGCCTTCAGCGCCTGGGGCGATATTATCACCTACGATTCCGACATGGAATGGGACGCGGGCATGCCGTGGTATCGTCCCACCCGTATTTGCCTGGGCACCAGCGGCAGCGATCTGGGTTGGCGTTCGGGAGCGGGCAAGTGGCCGCCCTACTATCCAGACAGCCTTCCCGCTTTGGTCGATATTGGGCCGGGCAGCCCCACGGGTGTGACTTCAGGGCAGGGCGCGAAGTTCCCGGCCCGTTACCAGAAGGCGATCTTCGCGAACGATTGGACCTACGGGACGATGTACGCCATCCATCTCACGCCGGAAGGCGCGGGGTATAAGACGGAGAAGGAGGAATTCCTGAGCGGACGTCCGCTACCGCTCACCGACGTGGTGATTCATCCGCGCGATGGCGCGATGTACTTCGCCATTGGCGGCCGGGGTACCCAATCCGCGGTCTATCGGGTGACTTATACCGGTGCGGAAAGCACGGCTGCCATTCCGGCACAAAAGCTGACGGCGGGGCAGGCGCTTCGCCACGAATTGGAAGCTTTGCACGCCGACGGCACGGGGCCGGCGGCGGTGGAAAGGGCCTGGCCGCATTTGGGAAGTCCCGACCGTTGGATTCGTTATGCCGCCCGCGTTGCGGTGGAACGCCAACCGGTGGACGGATGGGCCAATCGCGTGTTTGCGGAGAAGCGACCCTGGGCCGCGATCGAAAGCTCGCTGGCCCTGGCGAGAATGGGAACTCCGGTGTATCGGGACCGGTTACTGGAGTTCCTGAACAAACTCGATTTCAGCCAGTTGGACGAAGCGGGCCGATTGGCGGCGGTGCGGGTTTATCAAGTGGCCTTGATTCGACAGGGCTCGCCTGAAGGAGCCCTGCGCATGGCTACCATTCTACGACTGGACGCACTCTTTCCGTCGTCGAGCCGCCCGCTCAATCGGGACGTGGTGGGAACATTGATACGTCTGGACGCTCCAGGCGTGGTGGCGAAGTCCGTGCCGCTGATGCTAACCGCGAATGACGCCGACTTGAAGTACGCCAGCGACGCTTTGCTGGAACGCAACCGGGGCTATGCTGACGCGTTTTCCCAAGCCTCTGCCAGCCGGCCTAACCAGGAGCAGATCGCTTATGCGTACCTATTGCGGGAGGCGAAGTCGGGCTGGACTCCCGCCTTGCACAAGTCGTTTTTCGCGTGGTTCCCCCGAACCGCACCGTGGCAAGGCGGCAATAGCTTCCGTGGTTTCCTGGAGAATATTCGCAAGGACGCCTTGGCAAATGTCGCGGATCCGGCGGAACGTCAATCCCTCGAAACCTTGTCCACCAGCAAAGCGGTGGGAGGCAACAGCCAGTTTGCCTCGCCCAAGGGGCCCGGCCAGTCTTATACGGTCGAGCAGGGCTTGGCGCTGATTGGCCGGGGCGTCAAAGGGCGGGACTATGAAAATGGCCGTGCGATGTTCAATTCCGTCGGTTGCGTTTCGTGCCATCGCTTCAATGGCGGAGGCGGCGGAGTGGGGCCAGATTTGACCGGGGTTGCTTCGCGTTACACAGCACACGACTTGCTGGAGAATATCATCGAGCCTTCGAAAGTGATCTCCGATCAATACGGCTCAGAAGAGCTTCTTCTAGCCGATGGTTCGACCCTCGTGGGACGGGCCTATGAAGACAATGGCAAGCTGGTGGTCGTGGCGGACCCACGCAATCCGGAGGAATCGACTTCGGTGGCGCTTTCCCAAGTGAAGAGCCGCAAGCCGTACCCGATTTCCCTGATGCCTGCGGGTCTGGTCAATTCCTTGAACGCGGACGAATTGCTCAACCTTGTGGCGTATCTGCAATCCGGCGGTGATCCGAAAAGTCCGCTGTTTGCGAAATAATACAACGGGGATTAGCGAGATTCCCTGATGGCGACGGCTCACGTGTTTTTGCGTGAGCCGTTTCATTTGTCATGGCGGTATTGTTGCTTTGGAATGAAGATCCGGCAGCGATCGAGTTTGCAGTTTTCGGTGGAGTTTGAGCCCCTCTTAAGCGCCGGCGCTCATAAGGCGATACCCCTCCCAAAGCGGTAGCTTCGCCAAGCCTCCGCAACCGCACTCCATGCGCATTGCGTTCCTTTTTGGCGTTTCGGGTGGATCAGGGTTGATAGATTATCGGCCTGCTGGTCTATTTCTTCAGGTAGAACTGGTCCAGGAAATCATACCGGGGGCGCAGTTTGTCCGTAGTCTCGGCGGCGGTTTTCACGTCGATGACCAGGCGCTTGCCTTCGCTGAGCACCGGCCATTCCGGCAATCCCGGACCGTTGGGATTTCCGGTCTTTATGAAGTTGGCGAAGTATTCCTGGGACAGCTTTGAGACCTTATCGTCCTCCGGCGTCCAGGCGTAGACCTTGTTAAGGTTCAGGTTACCCATCACGTATTCGATCTCGGCAGAATGGGCGGCGCCGCGAGCCGGGGGCTGAGGCGGGGCGGAAGGTTTGGAATTGGTGACTACTCCCCCGGCGAGTCCGGCGGTGGCATTGCCCATCTCGGGACGCATGGCCGGGCGCGGACGGGCAAAAAGATAATAATAGGTGGGTTGGTGTCCGGTCTTGGCGGCCAATTGGGCCCATCTCCAAGTGCCATAGCTGATAAAGCGATCACTTGACAGGTCTTGGGCGGCGTCCATCACTTCAGTTTCAGTGGCCGCCGGATACAGTTTGAATACTTCTTCGGCTTTCTCGGGATAGAGCCGTTGCAGGGCCTTACGATAGTTTTCGACAGTGGGAGTGTCTCTGCCCATTACGGCACCTAGCCCCATTTCCTCCGAGTTGACGCCCGCCAGGAGTGGTACGTGGGCCTGCTCGCCCTTGCCGTAAATATCTGCGGGAGCCGCGGGAAGAAAATAGCCGTCCACCACCGGGTTGAACCAGAGGAAGCCCGCCTTGGCGGCGGTCTGCATCAGTTTCTCCGCAGGGATTTCCCGCAAGGCTGCCAAACCGGGGGAGTCGCCGATTTCCAGCTTGGCGCCGAGCTTGACGCCTTTTTCTTCCGCCTCCGACATGGGAATGGCAGAGAGCGATCCGATGATGGAGCCACTTTCGCCGATGGCACCCGCGATGAAGTCCTTGGACAAGGGCGAAGCCATTTGGGCACTGACGGAGATGGACCCGGCGGACTCGCCCGCAATGGTGACGCGCCGGGGATCTCCACCAAAGGACTCAATATTTTTCTTCACCCAAACGAGCGTGGCCTGTTGGTCCAGTAAACCGTAGTTTCCCGAGGCATGATGAGGGGATTCCTTGGTCAATTCCGGGTGGGCCATGAAGCCAAAGACTCCCAGACGGTAGTTGACGGTGACCGTTACGACGCCCTTGGTCGCCATATTCTCGCCGTCATAGCGTCCTTCCGAACCGTCACCCGCGACGAAGCCGCCCCCGTAGAAATAGACCAGTACTGGGAGGCGTTCGCTGGAGGTTTTCGCCGGAGTCCAGACATTCAGGTATAGGCAATCTTCGCTCATGCCATCGGAGCGAAAACCCATGTCGCCGAAAATCGGGATCTGCATGGCGCGGGGGCCGAACTTATCGGCCTTCCGCGTGCCATCCCACGCAGGCCGAGGCTGGGGCGGTTTCCAACGCAGTTCACCGATCGGTGGCGCTGCGAAAGGGACACCGAGGAAACGGTGGATGCCGGTATCGCGATTGAAAACGCCTTCGAGGAGGCCGCTTTCAACATGCACCTGATTTTCGAGGGGTGCAGCGGTAAGCAGGGTGACGCCAGCCAGCCAGGCGCAGCCGATAAACAGGGATCGAATAGTGGGATTCATGGACGCGTAGTGGGGATCAGGTGACGGGAAGTGTCCGGGGCGCGGGACGTCCGCTGGGACGAGGTTTCTGGGAAAGGGATTTCCGACCCTGCGGCGGCAGGGCTTTGGCTAAACGGTCCAGAAGTTCCATCAAGGTTTGAACTTCCGCCGGGGAATACAGGTTGGTGACTTCGCGGCGCAGGCTGGAGCTTTCGTGCGTCATTTCCTGGGTCAGCCTGAGCCCGGATTCCGTCAACTTCACGGTCCGGGCTCGGCCGTCTTCCGGGTGGGGGTTGCGGACGACCAGGCCTTTCGATTCCATTAACGTAAGCATGGCTCCCACGGTTGCCGTATCCGAAAAGCAGCGGAGTACGAGTTCCTGCTGGGTGGCTTCACCGACTTCTTCCAATACGGCGAGAACCACGTATTGATCGGACGAAATTCCAAATGGGGCGAAGGCCAGGTTGCTACGGCGACGCAAATGCGAATAGGCCGCCCGCAGATTCATCGCGAGCTCATGACCCAATTGATCGGAAGGCGTCCGCATATGTCACGTATACGATACATCTACGTCCACAGATTGCCGACGTCAAGGGAGGCTGTGAAACAAAAGCGGCGCGCAGGGATACTTCCCAATGCGCGCCCGGCGGCCGTATCGTGGAGATCGAGTCTCCGAGCGGGCCTATTGATGTCTTAGAGACTATTTTAAAAGTGCCATTGGGCCTGCTGCTGGTGAAAGAGAGCGAGGGCGTTGTTGTCCTTCGGTCCCAGATCGTTGCAGATATGCTCCCTCGGGACGCCCAACCCTCGCTCTTTTTCCCTGGCGCATCAGACCCAAGCCCCTTTTAAAACAGTCTCTTAGAGGGTTCTGGCGAAGGCGACCAATTGGTCCAAGGCTTTGCCCCAGCCGTCGTGGAAGCCCATCTGTTCATGGTTCTTGCGGGTTTCCTCATCCTTATGGATGGCGATCGCCGTGTATTTGGTTCCCGTTCCGTGAGGTTCGAACTTGATGATGGCGGTGAAGAACGGTTTCTCCGAGGGCCGATAGCCCGGAGCCAGGGCGTCGGTCCAGACCAACCGTTCGTTTTTCACCACCTCCAAATAGCAACCCGCAACGTGGTGTTCCTGGCCTTCAGGGCCACGCATCACGGTGCGGAAAATACCGCCGGGACGGAGGTCGATTTCGCAATCGACCGTGACCCAGGGGGCCGGGGTGAACCACTTCTTGAGGTGGACGGGAGTGGTCCAGGCGGCCCACACCAGTTCCGGAGGGACGTCAACGATGCGTTCCAGTACCAAGTCCAGGCGCGGGTCAATGGGAGGATGATTCAGATAGGTCATGATTGTTGTTTTTTCAGTTCTTGGAGATAGCTGTCCAGTTGGTCGAGGCGGCGTTCCCAGTGGGCTCGACGGGTTACGATCCAGTGTTCCGCCGCTTTCAAGGGTTGCGGCGCCAATCGGTAGGTGCGCACGCGGCCCACCTTCTGCGAATGGACCAAGCCACGATCCTCAAGCACCCTGAGGTGCTGCAGGAAGGAAGGGAGCGCCATTTTGAAGGGTTCCGCCAGCTCCCTCACGGGGGTGGGTCCGCTCCCGAGGCGTTCGAGAACCGCCCGCCGGGTGGGATCTCCCAAGGCCTGGAACATCCCATCAAGCTCGTCCGATTGGTTAGCCATTTACCTTACTATATAAAGCATAGGCACCGCCGGTCAATGCTCTAAGTTGGAAAAAACGATGGCGCTGGGATCCGGGTGGCCACCGGTCCCAGGTTGGGCTCCGGTGGCGTCCAGGTCGGGAGAAGGTCGGTTTGCCGCCCGCAGTGGAGGAACGCGTTCCTTTCCTGAATCTCCATGTTTTTGCAGTATTCCGTGAGATTTTCTGTCGCTTTTTGGACAGATTGGCGGTCGGGAAACGTCCTCAGAGGACCCAAGGGGCGCGCTGGGAAAGATTCCGCCCGGTGGGCCTGAATGGGAGGCGGTATTTCGCGGACAAATCCGGCTTTTATATTGACAAAAAGGCCCGTCCCGACTTGGCTAGGAGCGTGGGACCACGAAAAAAGATATAAAGCTATGTCTGAAACCAGCCTCCATCCAATTGTCATCCTCAAGGGACCTCGGAAAAAATCCCAACTCCGCCGCCTGAAAAAGGGCCGCGGAAAACTGTCCGGCCAAGTCGAAACCGCCCTGGACCGCGTGCGGTCAAAGGTGGGCGACGACAACAAGATCCTGGTGCCAATCGTGATTCACTTCACGCGCAAGCCTGAGTCTGTGTCGACGGCGTCCAAGAGCTTCCTGGGAAACTGAACGCCGGTCGATAACCCGCCAACCACCAATCCAAAAGAATGCGCCGTCCCCGGTGTGTTCCAAGTGACTCGAATATCATGACTAAAAAAGACACTGAAACCGAGACTGCAGGCACTGGCACTGCATCCGAAAAGAAGCGAAGCAACCTCCCCCCGCGGGTGATCAAGCTTGGCAGCGTAAAGAAGAGCCAGGTCAAGAAGCTCAAGAACGGCCACGGCAAACTGATGGAGGAGATTCTCCAGATCGTTAACAACGAGATCGCGAAACTCCCCGCCCCGCCGACCGGTAAAGTATACCAACCCGTCGTCATCGTTCATCGGTGCAAGAAGGGTAAGAAGCGCAAAGTCAGCGTGCTAGGCGCAAAAATCGACCGGAAGAAACTCCGGAAGACGGGCATTTCACTCTAGAGCATTCCTGGTTCCCCGCTCGAATGGCGAGCCACACTGGCTGGGTTGACTACAACCGCCGGTGGCTCGCTTTTTCGTTTCCCAGCGGTGAGTTACTGCCGAGTGATTGGCTGGCAAGGCCTTCGTCCGAGGGCGGTTGACCTTACGCGAACGTGTATTCTCCGGCGCAACCCGTCCTGGCTTCACTCCACTTCCACAGCTGCTCTTGGACGGTGGTATCGGCTGCGGCGGTAGCGGGCTCTTTCAGTTGGCCGCGGTCATAGTATTTTCCAGATACGTTTTGCAATTCCGGGGCGGTGGCCACTTGCAGCACATGGCCCGCGGCCTGGGTATCAGGTATTGCGAACCAGCCCATGGCCTTGCTAAATAGTCTTTGGGAAAAATTGGCGCGGGGCCAGATATTAGTACGGGTCATGCCGGGATGGAGACAGGCCACGGTGATGTTCGTTTTCACCAGGCGCCGGGCCAGGGCCAGGGTAAAACTCATATTGGCCAGCTTGGAATTGGCGTAGGCTTTGATCCAATGATAACCGGTTTCGCTCTCCAGGTTGGAGAAATCCAACTGGCCCTTGAATTGGGCATCGGACCCGACAACCACGATCCGAGCCTGGGGCGCCGCTCGCAGCGACGGCAGCAGCAGCATAGTTAGCAAGAAATGCCCCAGATGGTTCGTACCCATGTTCTTTTCAAAGCCATCGGACGTTGTTTCCCGGGTCATGGGCATCACCCCCGCGTTGTTAATGAGCAGGTCCAACGTGGGGTATTGCTTGAAGAACGCCGAGGCAAAGGCACGGATGGATTTCAAGGAACCCAGGTCCAGGCGCATCGAAGTTATCCGGGCATTGGGGACTGCGCCCCGTATGTCCCGACAGGCGGCCTCTGCCTTTTGGTCGTCGCGGCAGGCGATGACGACTTCGTAGCCTTGCCGGGCCAGGCCAATGGCTGTTTGCTTGCCAATGCCGCTGTTGCCCCCGGTAATAAGTGCCCGATTGGATTGCATGGTGATCGGCTCCGTATATCTCAGGAATTCTTGGGAAGACCCAGGCTCCGGGTAAATTCAATGATTTCAGTGGCACCCGTTATGGCGCCGTTGGCCAGGTGAAACTCATCGCGCCAAGCCTTGAGCCGGGCTGGGAGTCCGGGATCGGACAGGAGTTTTTCAACGGTGCGGAGGAGGGTGGCGGGCCGGAACAACTTATTGGTAAAGCAGACGCCCGTTCCTTTTCGTTCGACGGTTCGGGCGTTGCCCAATTGATCGGTACCGATTCCCTGGGGCATGACGATCATGGGCACCCCGTAGTAGATTCCTCCGTGGATGCTGTTCATGCCACCGTGTGTGATGAACAGGCAGGACCGTTCAAGAATCTCCGACTGGGGGACAAATTTGCGGATGATGAAATTGGGCGGCACATCCGGGAAGCTCTCGGGCTCCAGGGCATTACCGGTCGAGATGACAATGGTGTACCCAGTCTTCCCGAACGCCCGCATGCACTTCTGGAAGAATCCGCGGTTTTCGCCGTAGACAGTGCCCAAAGAGATATAGATTACTTTCTTCCCCGCGATTTTCTCGAAAGGGAATGGGGGAATGAAGGGGACTTTGGGCAGGGTCGGGCCAACGTATTTATATTTCGGCCCGAACGCGGCGCGGTTGGGCTGGAAGACATCCGAGGTCAGGATGATCGCCAGGTCGCCGTGGTCCCGGGTAAGGTAGTCGATGAGAGAGTCCGGTGGTCGCCGATAGCGCGCGGCGAGTTCCTCGCGCATGCGTTTCGCCTGCCGCCCTTTGGGGAGGAGGGTGTCGATCATTTTGAAAATGAAGTCCGGTGGAAGCGAACTCGCATCAGGGACGGGATTGGGGTACATGCCGATGCGGGGCACCCCCAACTGTTCGGCCACTATCTTGCCCCAGAGGCATACGAAATCGTGAATGACGTAGTCTGGTTTGAGCGCCCGTGCCTGTTCAATCAACCAGGGGAGGCACTCGAGGGCACAACCGAAAAGGAGCACGTCGACCTCGGGAGAACGCGGGGCTTTCGAGAACGAGGCCAGGTCGTACGGCAAGGGAAGGAACTCCGCCCCGGTGGGAACAACCTTGGCACGTTCACTTTCCGTGGTGCAGTAAACGACGGTCTCCCCGCGACGTATGAGTTCCTCAGTCAGGGGAAGACTGGGGTTGATGTGTCCGTGGGCCGGCAGATTGAAGAGGAGCGCTTTCGCCATGATGGTGGGGTGGGAGATGGTGCTAAATAGATAATGCTAGCGGCCCGTGGCCTGGAGGTAGAGGGCTGGCAGGAAATTGATGAACTCCCCGCATTCCTCCACGTTGTGCTTGACCCAGGCGTCCTGGGATTGCCGGGGAAAGGCCTTTTTTCGAAGCAGCGGGTTGAAAAGGCGCCACAAGAACGGCCATTCCACCCCGAAAGTCATCTCGACGGTCATGGCCAGCCCGGCGGGCGTTTCCGTATAGAGATGCCGTAAGAGGGCAATGCGGGCGCTGCCGCTTCCGACATCAAAGTTAAAGGCGGTCTCGTCCAATTGGGTGATCTGGACATCACTGGACGCCGTGTATTGCCCACCTGGCTTCTCTTTAACCGACAGGACGCTGCCCGGGCCGACGCGGCCATCAGGGGTGAGGACCTTTTTCTTCCACTTGGCCTCGATATGGTCGCGGGCATGCCAGAGAAGGTAAGAGGGTTTCTTGGGCCCGGTGAAATCGTGGCCGTTATAAGTCGTTTCGCCGTCAATATGCTCAAACCACCAGCGCATCATGGAACCGGTGATACCCGGCAGTGGCTGGTGTTGAATGACGATCTGGAGTCGCGATTTCGGCAGTTCGCGCCGCTCGACCTTTGCGGTCTCCAAGGCTCTCATGTTTCAATCAAGGGCTACGGTCCGGTCCGGGCCGGGCCAGGCAATTGCCTGGGAGTGGTTCAAGTCCGGCAAGGGCAGAAGACGTAGGTGGTCGCCGTCCGCTCTGCCGACTTGTGTTGGGCAGGATGGAAAAGACGGTGTGACTTTCCTCCTACCGATTTAACTGTCAAGGCCGTTTCGACGGCGAAAGCCCGTAAAAGCGAGGGTCGATAGGGGCAAGGTGCTCGTCGCGCCGGGAGGATATCGCGGGGCTGGACAGGCACGATCGGTGTCGGCAAGTTGTTCACCTTGCTGGGGGTGAGACCGAGGCAGCCGCTTACACCATGTTAATCCGATACCTGACCAATCTATCCAAAGGACGCCTGGTGCTTTGGTGTTATTTCATTTGGTACTGCGTCGTCCTGGTGCGTTATTTCGACCCGACTCCTCGCTTGTGGCTAACCTCGCTGGGTCTCAGTGGCATCATTGGCATCGCTCTCTATATCAGCACCGCCGCAGCGGGGAAGGAGCGGGTGAAACTCGGCCTTTGGCCGACTTTTCGCCTTTTCCTGATGCCTTTCTGTGTCTCCAGTTTTTCTGCATTGGTGAAAGGAAAAAACTTTGTGCTCATCTTTTCGCCGCATCCCGCTGAAATTCTCTTTGCCGCCGGGCTGTGCGCCTTGCTCTGTGTCGTCGTCAAAACTCTGCAATACCGGCGTTTGGCCGGAAACGCTTAGGGCGCACCACGGGCTGGTGGAGCTCGCTTGCGGGCCGTGGCGGATTCGCAGATTATCTGGAGCTGCCTGCTGTCACGGACGCGTTTTCGGTGGCTTTCCCGTGAGAATGCGGCGATGGCGCACCGTTGGAACTGCTGTTCTCGCCGATGCGGAGACTCATTCCCATCGAAGAAAAGATGCGATCCCGGGCAGCCAGGTAGCCGGGAGAATCCAAATCGCGAGGGCGGGGAAGGTCGACGGGGATAATGGTCTGGATGGTTGCTGGTCGACGACTCATGACCAAGACTCGATCGGCAAGTTGGACGGCCTCTTCAATATCGTGGGTCACGAAGAGAATCGTCTTTTTCTCGGTCTGCCAGATACGTACCAGATCGGCGCGCATCTTGAGGCGGGTAATGAAATCGAGCGCCCCGAACGGTTCGTCCATGTATATGATTTCCGGATTGGCCGCGAGGGCGCGGGCGATTTCAGCGCGCTGACGCATGCCGCCGGAGAGTTCGCGGGGATAGGATCGCTCGAAACCGCCCAAGCCTACCATTTCGATGTAGTGGGAAACCGCCTTTTTGCGTTCGCTCTCGCTGCGGCCCAACAGCCCAAATCCCACGTTTTCCTCAACCGTGAGCCACGGAAAAGTCCCATTTTCCTGGAAGACGAAAATCCGGCGCGGATCGGGACC
>DATJII010000071.1:0-22240 GCA_035493435.1 Candidatus Limnocylindria bacterium
TTCCCTGCTCCTCCTGCTGCTTTATGCCGACTACAAACTTTTTCACGCCTCTTCAGTGCATCTTCTCTGGACGTTGAGACTTTTAACCGATGACGGCTTGCGGGGTGCTTCACGAACTGTCAACGCCCTCGGGCTGCCACCGGGCACATTGACGGAGTGGACGACTGCCGGGCTCCTCGGGTTTGTTGGAATCATGTCTGCGATGTCGGCCGGGCGCTTCGTTTCGAAGCGGGTCAGGACGGGAGCCAAGATGAAGACGCTGGTCATGATGACGGCGGCCTTTGCCCTCTGCGCCATCGCCATCGAAATGACGGAAGCCCGAACCCCTTCATTAGACATGGCCTGGGGGGAGCGTCGCAGAATCATGCCGTGGCAGCTGGTTTCGTCCGGGGGGGTTCGGGGACTTAAGATTTCCAACGCGGTCCTCAAGGCGGTCGATTCCCGGATAGCCGCCCTGAAACAGCACATGGATCTTTCCCTGCCGGCAGGTCCCCGTCCTAATATTCTCCTGTTTGTGGTGGAAAGCCTGCGTCCCGACTACCTGACAAAGGAAACTGCGCCAAATTTGGCCGGCTTTCGACAGGATTGCCTCAATCTGGGAGATGGATATTCCAACGGAAACGCAACCCATCTCGGCTGGTATGCCTTGTTTACAAGCAATTTTCCGCAGTATCTGATTGAAGACAGGAGCCGCCAGGAACTCTGGGGCAGCCTTCCCATACGGGTGCTGAAGAATTCATCCTACAGGGTGGGAACATTTGCCGCCACCTATCTGGACTATCACGGACTGGATGAAATCATCTTTGGACGCGGTCTGAAGCTGGCGGACGAATTCGTTGATTGCCGTAAGCTCGAATCAGGCGATTTTGATGCACAGGATATTGCGACGACGGAAGCGCTGATGGCCGATCTTCGAAGCCACAAGGAGAAGACCGCTCGCTTCGTGTTCTTTCAATCGACTCACTTCGGTTATTGCTGGTCGAAGAATTTTGAACCTCCTTTTGCCCCTTTCGCGGAGCGTGTCAGCCCTGTCGAATCTCCGAAGACGGAGACGGAACTCCGCGCGATACAGAACCGATACCGAAATTCGATCTGCTTTGTGGACTCACTGATCGGAAAAATCCTGGCCGGGATGAAACGGGATGGAACCTACGATGACTCCCTTATTGTGATCCTGGGCGATCACGGGGAGGAATTCCTGGAGGAAGGGCGGATGTTTCACGCCAACGGTCTCAGTGTCGCCCAAACCCGGATTCCCTTCTATTTCAAGCCTCCGGCCGGAATGGTGTGCCCCGGCATGTTGACGCATGAGGAGCCGGCATCGCACATGGACGTATTCCCAACAATCTTCGATTTTCTGGGGCTTCATAATTCAGCGCTTTTTGAGGGGCAGTCACTATTTCACAAAACGGACAACGTAGTGGTCACTGCGGCCCAGAATGGGGCAAGGGATACGGTTGAATTTTTCCTCGCGGCGCCTGACATGAAGGCCTGGTTTGCCTACGATGACGACGGAACAAAAATTGGCGCAAAATCCTCGGTCTATTTCACCCGTTTGACCACCCCTGATGGCAGACGATTTCCTCCGGCCGGAAACGACGAAAGCCGGATCCTGATGGAGAAATTTGGGCCTGCGCTAATCCGGCTTTATCCAGGACTCGGGCAATAAGCCATGCGACGTGCCTTCACATTGGTCGAACTTCTCTGTGTGGTCGCCGTCATCGGGATACTCTCGGCACTATTGATTCCGGCGGTTACAGCGGCACACCAGTCGGCAAAACGGACGCACTGTCTTTCGAACCTTAAGCAAATGACAACGGCATCGGCCATTTATTCACAGGAAGACCCGGGAGGCAATTTTTCCGATGCCATTAGAGACGGTGACGATAATTTCAACTTCCTGTTTCCCAGACAGATTGGTGACAGCCGGGTATTTTTATGCCCCGCCACCCATAACATCATTCGATTAGGGCTGTATTCCACCAACCATGACACGGGCGCAAGGCAGCTCGAGGATCTGGGAGACTATGCCGGCAATCCCAGTGCACCGGGCACGAGCTACGAGTTGTTCGGTTTCATGAATAATGAACCCAATTCACCGAACTCGACAGAAACCCAGCTTGGCGAGAAGAAAATCTCCGCGCGCGGCGTTAGAAAATCCACGCAATCCATCATGGCGTACCAGCACCAGAATGAAGCCTTCGGCCTGAAAGGGCTCATTCCCTCAGCCGGCGATTTCTGGCTGGTCACAGACGGGGATGGAGATCAACCGCCCCTTCATAATAATTTTCCAGACCCCGGCAACAACCACGGCAACCGGGGTGGAAACGTCGGTTTTTGTGACGGCCACGCGGAGTGGATCGGTCGCGATAACTACCTGCGAAGATACGAACTGTCGCAGGACGAAAACCGCTCCTCGCCCTGAACCGGACTCATGCAGTTGAGAAGAAATGCTCCCGGAGACTTCAAGGACTGACGCAGCCAGGCGAAGCCATCTTAAGAAACAGCCCCGAAAGACGCTCCGATTGATCGCCAGATTCCGGCCGGGAGAAACATCATGCCCACCGGCGATCGCCGTCTATTTCTTTTGTGCGCTCGAATTGGTCTTAAACGCTGACCGGAAAAGCCAGTGACGCCGCAGCAGCGTATCCGTCGTGTCGGCGAGCCGGTGAGCAGAGGCGGCCAATTGCGACACATTACCAACGAGGTTCGTGTTCGCTTCAAGCTGCGACTTCATGGACGCCACAGTCCCGCGGACTTCCGTCAACGTACCGCGAATATCCGTGACTGCTGAGTTCACGTTCGACATGAGCGGCGCCACGTTCCGGGTGTTCGCATTGACATTCGAGAGGGTGTTTTCCAAGGCCAGGTTCAAGTTCGGTGGAATCAGCAGTTCACCTATTCCACCCGGTTTGCTGAGGGCTGGCTTGAACTCCGCCAAGGCACCGGTCAATTGATCCACCGCCGACTCCATTTTCGGCATGGTCTGATTCAGGTGCCCGACAATCTCGTTGGCCCCGTCCAGAGCTTTGAAGATGCGGTTGGTAATATCGGGAATGGTGGCGCGGATGTCGGTTGCGATCAGCGTCAGCGTGGCGGGTAAGGGCAATTGTTCGCGTGAGCCCAGGTGATAACCTTTGTCCCCCTTGCCCAACTCGGTGTAGCGAAGAAACTCGTTAGTCGCCTTCTGGCGATCCTTTTCCGACGCGAATTTGGGGGAAAGCACCCCCAGCCGGCCATTGGGAAGAACGTTCGCGGTCGGCGTTCCGGCGATGCCACGCTCCACTTCCACCGAACGGGTACCAAGAAAATCGCCCGCACCGATGACCACTTTCGAATCCGTCAATATATAACCGTAATAGGGATCGACGACCTCAAACTCGATATAAACATATGCCCGGGCGTCAATCGCCCATTGTTCCATGGGCAGGGTCTCCACCTTGGTCACTTTCCCGATCGTGAACCCTGTCAGCACCACCGGCCCACCCACCTTCAGGCCCGTGCCGTCTTCGGCAAAAGTGAAATAGCGGGCCTTCTTTTTGAGCCAACCGCGCTCCTCGGCGGTGTGCCAGAGGAAATACCCGAACAAGCTCAACGCCAGGATCATGGCGATCCCGACGAAAAGCCCGACCAGGCGTTCCACCTGGGTGAGGCGCGTACGAAGCTGGGGTGTCAGATCTTGTGGCATAAAACGGTGGTTTTGCTCGGATCAATAATCGCGTTCAAGCAACTCACGTACAGACGGTTCCGTCGATTCGACGACTTTGCGTCGATCACCCAACTCCCGAAAGTGTCCGCTCACGGCGAGGGCAAATTGGCGTCCCACTCCAACCCACGGACGTAAATCGTCGCAGGCAAGAATCGCCGCACTCGGTTTGAAGACGCCAATACCGCCGGACATCAATTGGTCGACGAAAGCGCGGCACCAACGGGAATGCTCGCGATCGAGACCAGACATCGGATTATCAAGTAGCAGGAGTTCGGGCTGCATAGCCAAGGCCCGGACACAGGCAATGCGCCAAGCCCAGCCCCGGGAGACTCTTCCTGCACCAATAGGCAAGAGTCGCTCGATCTCCGCCGCTTTGATGAGTGGCTCCAGTTCCGCCAAGGCCTCCTCGAAAGAGAGGTGTCGGTGGTACCTCAGGGGCAGGGTAATGTTTTCCGCGACGTTGAGGTGGTGAAAAACGCGGCCTCCTTGATCGTAAACGAGACCCACACGACGCCGGACTTGTTCGGCTTGTTGCTGTGACTCGGCGAATACCGGTTCGCCAAAGAGGCGAATGGTGCCGGACTCGGGCCGGTTGCGACCGGCGGCTGATTCGATCAAGGCCGACTTCCCGGCCCCTTGCGCGCTGCCTACAATCCAGAATTCGCCGGGTAAGATGCGCCAATTGAATTCGGTGAAAAGCGTGACTTCCCGGCGCTGGGAATGCACCAGGTGTACCTTTTCGAACTCGAGCAAGGGGACGTCGTCACTCATATCAGTAGATAGATGACGATGAAGAACGCATCGAGCAGGACGCAACCCACCAAGGCTTGGGCCACGGTGCGTGTGGTGGAATGGGAAATCTCCTCGAGTCGCAACGGCTGGGCCAGCCCATTGAAGCAAATGGTCAAAGCCAAAACGGCGCCGAAGGAGGCCGTCTTGAAAGCCAGCAGGACAAAATCCTCCCAACGCAAGGCATTCGCTATCTGGTGAACATATTCCGAAGGGCTGAGGGGAAGATTCTGGAGAAATCCGAAGAGATAGCCGCTGACCAGCGCGATGACGATCAGGTAAACCGAAAGCGCAATCACTGATACCACCAAGCCGATCAAGCGGGGAACCACCAAATAATGGATAGGATCGATACCCAGGGCTTCCAGCGCTTCGATCTCGCCCGTCGCTCGGACTGTCCCCAACTCAATGACCGTGGCGGTACCCACCCGAGCCAACACGATGAGCGCCGCCGTCAAAGGCCCCAATTCGCGGACGACCACCGCCACCATCAACACGCCAGTCAAGTTCGTCGCGCCCACCCGGGAAAGCAAAGCCACCGTCTGGCTGACGATCATGAATCCGAGGGCGAGTCCAAGAAAGGCGACCGCCGGCAACAAGCGAACCCCAAACCGCACCAATTGCTTGCGAATCAAGGGGTGGATGACGTTGCGGGCCACGTCCCGGCGGGTGACGGCCGTACCCAAGGAAATCAGCGCAAAGGCACCGATCTTTTTGCCGGTGTCGAGGACATCCAGCACGGTCCGCCCCACCGACGACAGAATCCAACGACGCCAACTATTCGAATGCGGGTTGGGTTCGACCGGAGCTCCAGTTGTGGCGGCTTGCGGCACGGCGCAAAGTTACGGCTCCCACGCCACAGGTCAACACAGTGTAACGAGGATCATCGGTATCCCGCCTGTTGCAAAACCTTGCAATCCGGCAAGGAAAGGAAACGGGCTGCCTGCAAGACAGCCCGTTTCGTCGAAATGCTCGTTCCCGAATCGCCCTACCGCAGGAAGGCTTCGTACAAGCCGCCGTCCACGGTAATCACCTGGCCGGTGGTCTTGCTCAAGCGTTCGCTGACCAACAGGAAGTAGGCTTCCGCCTGGTCTCCCGGTGTGATGGGAGATTTGGTCAGGGTGCGATCGGCGTAGAATTGCGCCAGCTTCTTCACCAGCGATTCCGTCGCTTCGTCGTCGGTGTACGGAATATTATACTTCGCCAGCGAGCCGATGACGCGATCACGGGGGAACATGGCGGAACCCTGCACCACCGTTGCTGGAGCCACGCCATTGACACGCACCAGGGGTGACAACTCCATCGCCAGTTCGCGCACCAGATGGTTCGCCGCCGCCTTGGAGGTGTCGTAAGCGACGGATCCCTTCTTGGCCACCACCGCGTTGGCGCTGGTGGTCAGCACGAGATTGCCGCGGAGTCCCTGCTCTTTCCATGTCTTGGAAGCTTCATCTCCGACGAGGTAGCTGCCAGTGACATTGATGCGGAAGGTCAGGTCCCAGCGGTCGTCGGGGATGTGCCCGGTGGTGTCACTCGGTACGAAGATTCCGGCCGTCACACAGATGGAATCGAATCCCCCGTAGGCAAGCGCCACCTGGTCGAGCATCGCGCGGATACTGGCCCGGTTGGTCACGTCGCATTTCAACCCAATAGATGGCCCGCAGCCGCTGATGCCAGTGCCGGCGACGCCAATGCCTTGCCCCAGCTTGCCGGTAATTTCCTTGGCCGTGCCTTCGGCGGCCTCCAGGTTCAGGTCAACACAGACAATCTGCGCCCCTTCGCGCGACAGACGATGCGCGGTCTCCTTGCCAATCCCGGAACCGGCTCCCACCACGACGACAATCTGGCGGGCGAGTTCCTTCTCGGGGGACATGCGGCGGAGCTTCGCCTCCTCCAGCAACCAATACTCGATGTCGAAGGCTTCCTGTTGAGGCAACGCAATATACTTATCGATGGCCTCCGCACCGCGCATGACTTCGACGGCGCAGTTATAAAATTCGGCGGTGACCCGGCTCTCCGATTTATCCTTGCCCCAGGCCACCATTCCCAAGCCCGGCACGAGAATGACAGTCGGATTGGGATCGCGCATCGCAGGCGAGTTCGCCCGCTTGCAGCGTTGATAATAGGAGGCGTAATCTGCCCGGTACTGGACGAGGCCGGCAGACAGTTTTTCCTTCAACTGCTTGACGTGGGCATCGATCGCCGCGTCGCTGAAATCGGTCAAATCGTTGGCGAGCGGCACATAAAGCGGCTTGATCTTGGTCCGGAGAAAATGATCCGGGCAAGAGGTTCCCAATTCGGCCAGGCGCGGGGCCTCGGCCGAATTCACAAACCGCAGGATCTTCTCATCGTCCTGCACGGTGCCGATAAACCGGCGCAGCTGACTGACCTGGCCGCGCAACCACGGGAGCAGGCGCGCGAAGACCTTCTGCCGCACCTCCGGCGGCAAGGTCTGGTGCTTCTGGCCGCCAAACACCGTGGCGTCGCCGCCCTTGGCCTGGTACTTCGCCTCAATATATTCTGAGGCCTTCTCAATGAAATCGAGAGTGGCATGATAGCAGGCCTTGTCATCCTGGTCCCAGGAAATGAAACCGTGCTGGCCCATCATGATGGCCTTGGCTTTCGGATTCTTCTGGCAGATCTCCTGCATCGCCAGCCCCAATTCGAAGCCGGGACGCATCCAGGTTACGTAGGCCATTTCGTCGCCAAAGAGCTCCTTGGTGATCGCTTCGCAACGCGAAGAGGCGGCGATCGAAATGATCGCGTTGGGATGCATATGATCGACGAACGGCGCCGGGATGAAACTATGGAGCGGCGTGTCGATCGAACTCGCGCGGGGATTAAGATTAAACGTGCAGTGAGTGTACATGCCGACCATGTCGTCCTCGGCAGTCGACTTCAGTCCGCGTTCCGGACGCTGGGCGTAAATCCGTTGCAGGGCGATTAGGCGATCCTGATAGAGAGAGGAGAAGAACTCGCGTCCTGCGGTGCGCAAGTCGCCACCCGAGCCCTTGACCCACAACACCTCCACGGGTTCGCCACTCAGGGGATCCTTCTCGGAAATCTTGGAAGAGGTGTTGCCGCCGCCCGTATTCGTGATGCGTTGATCCGAACCCAGTTTGTTGGAGCGATAAACCAACCGCCCTGCGGGATCGAGTTTGGCTACTTCTTCGTCCTTCCAGAGATCACTGACGAACCGATAGGTTTTCATGAATGATTAATTTCGACTCAAAAATGATTGAAATATGATCGATATTGATCAAAGATGTCAGACGTAGTCAATTCGAATTCGTTGCCATGTCGCGTCGTGAACGCCAACGCCAGATTCTAGCCTGCTTGGAATCGTTGCCCGAGCTATCGCTCGTGGAAGCGTGTGAGCGCTTTGACGCTTCGTCGGCAACCATTCGGCGGGATTTTGTGCAACTGGCTGAGCAAGGACAGGTTGCCCGGACCTGGGGTGGAATTCGGCTCGCGAGTCGGGGAGCCTTGGATCTCAGTCCACCAGCGTTCATGGAGCGTTTGGGAGCGCAGACTCAAGAAAAGCGAGCCGTAGCTCAGGCGGCCTCCCAGATCCTCAAGGATGGCGACGTGGTGATGATCGACGGTGGAACCACCACCTTCCAACTGGCGGAGTTCATAGCCCACAAACGAATCCGAGTTATCACCAACTCGCTCATGTTCGCCCACGCCATCGACCGTTTGAGGGCATCGAAGCTCGGCGCGGAGATTTGCCTTACCGGGGGGCTACTTGAACCACAATCCGGGGTCGTGGTGGGGCCCCTCGCGGAGGAATCGATTCGGCGATATCGGGCAAATTGGGCCTTCCTCTCGGCTGCCGGTGTCGACGGGGACACGGTTACCAACTATAATGAAGCCGTGCTGGGGAGCGAGCACCTGATGATTCAGCAGAGTGAGAAAGTCGCGCTCCTGGTGGATAGCGCCAAAATCGGGCGACGAGCGATGTGTGAGCTTTGCCGGGTCGAAGAACTCGATTATTTCTTCACGGTGGACGACCGGATCCATTCCCCTGCCCTGGATCGAATCGCCGCCTCTGGTGTCGAGGTGGTGCGAGTCAAACGCCCGAGCGAGGATTGATCCCGCAACGAGTTATTCGGCGGTTCGAAAAGGCGAATATATTTTAGGATCCGCCCCTATCGCGGGAATTACGGATCGCCCGGACCGCGGGCCTTCGCCAGATTGAGTCGAAGAATGCGCTTAACTTCCGCGATGGTCTGCGGGTGACCACACGCACCGTGCCACGCGGGAACGATCAGCTCCGAGGCTGCGCCCGGCAAGTGTGCGCTTGCGTAGCTGACCAGACCGTCCGAACTGTTCGTTCCTCCTCCCAGCCCCCGGTCGCCCATGATGGAATGAAAAGGCACCGTGGCGGCGATGGGCAAGTCAGCTAGTGTCATGAGGGCATTGGCATGGGGCGACAGGCTCCGGATGCTGTTGAGATTGCCGGCCTCCAGCCAAGCGGTCGTCTCCGGCTTCAGGATGCCAGGTACGGCCGCCTCCAATTCATTTAGGGATGAACCGGCATCCTCAGGCAACCTAACGCGGCCGGCGACGAAACGACCGAGAAATCCATCCGCCTTCTTGGTGCCCCGATGGGGGACGGCAATGAAGATGACCCTATCGACATAGGGCTTCACCTGAAAATAAAAGCTTCGGCGCAGTTCAGAAAGTTGGGGCTGCCGGGGATCGATGGCCGAAATCGGCTTGGCGAACGTGGAATCCCAAAGGACGTCGCCACTATCGGTCACCAAGGTTCGGGCCAGCAATCCGCCCATGCTGTGGCCGATCACAACCATATGGTGGGTGGCATAATCCCGATCCTGG
Organism: Candidatus Limnocylindria bacterium; assembly: GCA_035493435.1. Lineage (GTDB taxonomy): Bacteria > Verrucomicrobiota > Verrucomicrobiia > Limisphaerales > UBA9464 > DATJII01. The sequence continues at coordinate 9,338 of DATJII010000071.1, forward strand.
GGATCCAGCATTTGCCGGACCTCCTCAATGTCCTCCCGGAATAGGGCTGCGCTCGTCAAGAATGGATATCCGGTAGGATAGAGATAATGCCAAATTTGGTAGCGTTTTCGGATTTCCGGATCGCCCAACAGTTCATTGGTCAATTGCAACCAGGCCAGGGGCGTCGATCGCATACCATGGACCATGATAATCGGGATCCGGTCAGCGGAATAGGGCTCCATGAGGTAGAGGCGATGGGGGCGGGCCGTTTCGCCCGGGCGAAAGAGCGAGCGCCAACGAGACTTCGATAACGCATGGGCGCGGGAAAGCAATACCGCCCACGGCATGGTATAATCAGCAGCCAGGGGCAGGACCCGCCCCCCCAGGTCGGCGTCGGCAATGAGCAAAGGATCATAAAATGCCAGCGTCACATTCTCGCTCTTATTCGTTCCACTATCGGCGGGAACGGAAAACCTCAGCAGTGCCGTGGCAGGCTGGACGATGCCTTCGTCCGGTTGGTGGAGTTCCAAGGGTGAAGCCTGGCCGTTGGTGCGGGAGGCGATCAATGTGGCGCCGATTCCGTCATTTTTATAATGATGATCCAGGCCAATCTGCGCCCAATCCCGGGCTGGTACCCACCGGTCCAAGACAGCGTCACCCAAACTGTCACCTTGAGCCTCGGCGTGAACGTGAAAAGTTCGTTCGGCCAGAGACACCGTACGATCCCTGAACAGTCCCCCGGGAAGCCGTTGCAATGCCTGAACCGAACCCGCTGTCGCCCGATTGTATAGGCTGACAAAGCGATTTTCGCCACGATTGGTGGCCCCGGCGGCATCGCCCTGCGCCAGGTACCGGTAACTCGCCGAGGCGGCGGCAAGGTAATCCCCAAGGGATTTTTCAGGATTGGCTTTCTCGCGTTCGTCACCGGAACGCAGCCGTAGCTCAGCCAAGGACGCAATATCGTCCCTGTTTGTTCCATTCACCAGCAACCGATCCAATTCGGCCAAGGCGCGATCGGGGTCCGCACGCATCAATCCGGCAAGCTTATATCGATAAACGAGCTGGCGGCCCGCCGCGTCGCCCCACCACCACGGCTGGGCGGAAGCCATGGTACCATGAGCCGACGAAAACCTGGCAGTTGCAGGCACCACCTTTACGTGTGGAGCACAACCAGCGAGGAAGAGGAAAAGGCCCGGCACGCAGGCCAAGACCAACCAACGGACGCAAATAATCTTCCGTCGTCCCGTCGAACAGATTCCTGGCTGCCTGATGGTAACAATGCGCTTCTTCACTCAAAGCCCCAGCGACTGGAACACCTGGAAATATATCCAATGTCCATAGTCGTTGGGATGATTGATATTGTTGCCCAGCAAATCTTCCGGCTTTTTGCGTGCGGCCAGCGCTTGCCAGTTCCGGAAAACGTCCGCGTAGGCCACCCCGGATTCTCGCGCGGCCTGCTCGGTCGCGATGGCATAATCTTCCATCCTATGGGAGCCAAACTTCCAATTGGGATTGGGGGGAAAGGCCGAAAAGAGTACGACTTCCGCCGACGTTTTAGCCTTGAGGCGGGTCACCAGTAACTTCAGGTTTTCCGTGAACTGCCAGGGGGAAACTCCGCCCTTGTTGTGGTCGTTCATGCCAAATCCAATAAGGACCAAATCCGGTGCCTCATCGATGACTTTGGCCTGCAATCGCTCCAAACCACGAATTGTATCATCCCCGCCGGTGGCCCCATTGATCGCGGTAACCTTGGCCCGGGGATAACGGGTTTGCAGGTCGTCGGCCCATCGACGCCAGAAAATGAGCGGTGGTGAAGTGGCGTCGCCGCCCGCCGTGATACTGTCGCCGAAGGCAACGATTTTCAGTGATTCGCCCGCGCGCAACTTGGCAGCCGACTTTGTCAGAAGTGCGGCTTGCGATCCTTGCTTCGGCCACGGATTCCCGTCAGCCGTGGAGTAATCGACGAACGCAAAGAAACCCGCGTTCCCGAAGCCAGGAAATTTGGAATGATCAAACTCGGTCTGCCCGAATAACTTATTTTTGCGAAAATCGGGTATTCGCGAGTTTTCCGTCCGGCGCAAGGTCCCCGCCGCGAAGTCGACCACGTAGTCCGTTCCTTCGGTATAGACAATCGTATTTGTTCCGGCCAGATACGTGCTGCGAACCTTCGGGGCTGGAGCCCGGACGGGAATCGATGACAAGGCTGCGGACTGTTCACCGATGAACACCATCGATTCGCCCGTCCGTAGGTGGGTTATTGTCTCAGGTCGGTGGGCGCACCCCACAAGCAACGACATCGCCGTGAGACCAGAAAGCGACAACCAACGACCCATCCAGGAGCGATTCATCGGCGCGAGAATAGGAAATGAATTGGCATCTGACCAAGGCAATTTGGCGAAGCCAAACTGGCTGCTACCACCGACTGGACGACCCGCCTCCTTCAAGGCATGCGCTCACCAGACCTCGCTGAACGTCTCGCCCTGCCCGACATCCAGAAACGAGGAGGAGCGAGCGAGCGATGTTCGTTTGTTGCATGGCGTTGGATCCCACCGCCATGCACTACGCAAAGTTGTCCGCAGCCCAAGGGCTGCGAAAGCTCCGGAATCGTTGCCTTTCCCCGATCCGAAGGCTGGTCCGGCTCGTGCTTTACCACGATCGACGCCGTTGGTCGGCGTCCTGTCCGGTAAACCGTGGCCAACAAGAAAATGACTAGCCGACGCCTTCCCCGGAACGCTTCTGGAATCGCCCTCCGAATCTGCCTTCATCGAACAGCCTCCATCGTCCTTTTGGCGGGAGGCATTATTTTCATGATCTACGGCAATTTTGCGAATGCGTCCCGTCAGGGTGCAACAGGGATGATCGCGGGCGGCACCATCGCCACCCTGGCCGGTTTGATTACGACACTATATGCCTGGAAACCCGCCAGAGAGCCCGGCTCGCATTCGCGGGCGAGGTATCGGGGCAGCCGCTGAGGGGACGCAAGAGATAGGTGGATCAATTTCCGCCTACCCAATTTCCACTACCGCCTTGATGACTCCCATTTCAGGACGGGTCCACTGCGGGAAGACGTCAATCATTTGCTCAAATGAAGCATGGTGGGTGATCCAGGGGGCGGTGTTGATTTGGCCCTCTTCGATCAGCTTGATAATCCGGGTGAAATCGCCCGGAAGCGCGTTGCGGCTCGCGAGGATATCCAATTCCCGCCGATGCAAGGCCGGGGCATGTGGAAGGGAGATTTCGGCCTGGGTAATGCCTACGTAGACAAGGCGTCCCTTGAAGGCACAACAATTCAACGCCTGCGCCATTGACCGGTTGTTCCCGGTGGCATCCACCACCACATCGGCCAACTGGCCGTTGGTCAATTCGGCAAGCCGTTTGATTTCCTCGCCGTCTCCCTTGGTAAGAATCGTGTCAGGGATTCCCATCTTTTCGCGAACGAACGCCAGGCGCTGCTCATTCACGTCCATCACGATGGTTTTCGCTCCCGAGATTCGGGCGAACTCAATGACACTCAGCCCAATCGGCCCAGCGCCAATAACCAGAACGGCTTCGGAAGCAATAGGGTGGCCCCGATTGATGGCGTGGCAACCAATGGCCAGAGTCTCAACCAAGGCCAGTTGTTCGTAAGCGAGGCGAGCGGAAGGGTGTAGCTTGCTTGCTGGAAGGACGATACGATCCGTGAGACCACCATCGCACATCACGCCCAAAGTCTTGTTCGTCTCACAACAATTCGTGTGCCCCCGGCGGCAGGAGTAGCAATGGCCGCAATTGATATAGGGCTCGACCGAGCAACGGTCACCCGGGCGAACATTGGCCACCCCTTCCCCGACCTCCAGCACTTCCACGCCGAGTTCGTGCCCCGGAATACGCGGATAGCTAAAAAACGGCATTTTGCCAAGATACCCGCCGATGTCCGTGCCGCAGATGCCAACTCGGTGGACGCGTAATAACACTTCGCCAAGGCCCGGTGGGCCCGGTTCGGGAATGTCGATCTGCCGCCAGGACTGCGGTCGTTCCAATTGGAGTGCTTTCATCGGATGGCAATATTAATTGTTTTCGGCAAGACCTTCGGCATGACCTATATTCCTTACCGGTCGGAAGATCTCCTGGACTTCCGCCAATAAAATTGGGTCCATTGGCTCGGCTGCCCATTGCGCCCACTTCCGCACATTTTCCGGATTGGCGCTGCCGCTTACGGTGGTGGCGATGTCCGGGTTGGCGAGGCTGAATTGGAGCGCCAGCTTGGCGATATCGACCCCACGTTCGGCGCAATGCGCCGCGGCTCGGCGCGCCGCCGCCTTCACTGTCTCCGGCTCTTTCAGCCACGCTGGCAACGGGGCGTTCGTAAGCAGCCGGGCGCTAAAGGGGCCGGCGTTCATGACGCCAACGCCACGAGCCTTGAGAAAGGGAATCATCTCATCGGCAAAGCGGGTGTTCTGGAGCGTGTATTGGTTATAACTCAGGACACAATCCACGTCGGTCTGGTCGAGGATGAACTTGAAGATCTTCATCGGGTAACCACTGAAACCGATGAAGCGTACCTTGCCGGATTTCTGGATTCGCCGCAGGGCAGGAAGCGTTTCGTCCACGATCTGCTGCATCGGCACAAACTCGATGTCATGACAGAGCATGATATCCAGGTGATCGGTGCCAAGCCGATGCAGGCTGACGTCGACACTTTCCGCGACCCGCCTGGCGCTGAAATCGAAATGAGCCAGGTCATACCGTCCCAGTTTCGAACAGAGGGTATAACTATCGCGTGGAACGCCCTTCAAGGCGATACCCAGCAGTACTTCGCTCATGCCGCGGCCATAGAACGGCGAGGTATCAATAAAATGGAGGCCGCAGTCCAGCGCCACACGCACGCAACGAAGGGCTTCATCGACGGTGACACTGCGAAATTCCGCGCCCAACGAGGAAGCGCCAAAGCTGAGCTTGGGAAGCTGAAGTCCTGTTTTGCCTAGAGGTCTGGTTTCCATGGAAATGATTGTCCAAAATGAAATGGGTGGGGGAGGCGTCTAGCCGATGAAAAGGGGCTTCAGATGGCGGTCGTAGAGATTGCCGGTCACTTGCTGCGCCACAATGGCCTCATTGAGCTTCAACAAATCCAGGTACCGCGATCCGGCCTTGGCCGCGAGCTTGAATGAAACATGCAGCAATTGGCGGACGTTGGCATTGAACCCGGGGTGTTGGGGAAGATGCCGCACCGCACTGGCGAATTGCGGACCGGTCCATCTGTTCACCACTTCGGTTGGAGGCAGCTTCGCCCGGTCAATATCGATCACACTGGCATACGGCGCGCTGAGTTCATCCACGTGAGCCAAGGCGTAGGCATAAATCTCTTTCGCGAGCACGAGGCCGTCACCTCCTGCTTCGGCGAGACCGATGACTTCCTCCAGCCAAGTTGTTCCCGCAGTTTTGACATGTACCCCGGCCCCGGTTCGTTGCAACGCCTTGCGAATGATCGGATACAAGCTGAATTTGTCGCTGCCACTGTGGACGCTGAGTTTCAGGTTCGCAGGTAACCCGTAGCGGGCGATGGCATAGGCCATGACCGCCAGGTCGTCATTAAATTCGCGTTCGAATTGTGCCAGATCGCCGACATAGTCGACGCCCTTGTTGAATCGCCCGGTAAACTTGGGCGCAATCGTCTGGGCGCGCACCTTTTCATCCGCCAAGGCGGCCAGGATCACCAAAAGCTCGGGCGGCGTCTGGGGAGCATCGGTTTCGTCCATCGAGACTTCCGCGATGATGTTCCCCTCACCTTTCCGCTCGGCGATATGCCGATAGATCTTTCCGGCGTCCTGGGTGGCCAGCAGGTATTTTCCGACGGCACGTTCCACGTCCGACCGGGTCGTGGTAAAGGGCGTGCTAACACCTGGAATTTCCACCGTGCCGACGAGTTCGGGATGACGATTCATGAACGCTTGGAGGGCTGTGGCGTCAGCCGGTTTACCAATCGAATCGGCGACATCGATGGTAAAGAAATCCGAGCATCTCAAGAAGCGTTCGACGGTCTCCAGACGAATGTGATCTGCGTCTACATGCCAGCCCTTGGTCCAGCCCAGTTCCTTGATGGCCGACGACGCGGCGGCGTAAACACCTTGGGGTTCGGAGCCAATAAACGTGTGCTCACGGTTGGACTTGTTCCAAACCGGAACCACCTCTACTCCGCGTGCGGCAAGCATTTGGAACGCGTGCAACTGTGCCTTTGCCTGGTGGGCAAAACGATCACCGACACCAAAGGACAAGCGTTCAAGGGTCAACATGTGGCGAGCATGGACCGAGTACCCGGTTGAGGGAATGGCTGGACTTGACCATCGCATGTCTATTTCCATCCTGTTTTGTGCGACGTCCCAAACTATCTCCCGGCCCGGAGCCCACCTTCGTTTCCCACGACGTCACCGACGCCAAACGCTATTACCTCGACCTTCAGCCTTCGCCGGTGGCCGCACTTGCGGTGGTCTGCGGTGGCGTGGAACGAATGCGCCCGGAGTACGTGGTGGAACGGCGGGATTTCCCCTATTTTGCCTTGGAATTGGTAACGGAAGGGGCGGGTACACTGACCCTCAAGGGGCGTCGATTTCCGCTTATTCCCGGAGTGATTTTTGCGTATGGGCCGGGAGTTCCCCATCTCATTCGAAACGATCCGATCCGTCCCATGCGAAAGTACTACGTGGACTTCGCAGGCATGGAGGCCGAGCCCCTGCTGCAAACGACCGCGTTGGGGCAATGGCAGGCATTGACCTTGGCGGATACGCACGAACTGGTTGCCCTGTTTGAATCCCTGGCCCGGGAGGCCCGCGAGGATGGCCGCTTGGCCAAATCCATCTGCGAAGCCCTGCTGCGGCTCTTATTGCTCAAGATACGTCAACGAGCGCTCTCGAAAGAGGGCCGATTGCCAAGGTCGTTCGCCACCTATGAACGTATCCGGCTTCATATCGAATCGCACTACCTCCGATTGCCGACCATCGATGCCGTGGCCAAGGAATGCCATGTCACGCCAATGTATGTCGCCCGGCTTTTTCGTCGTTTTGGCCGCACCGGAGCCTACCATTTCCTGCTGCGCCTGAAGATGAATCGAGCCGCCGAATACCTGTTGAACGAAGGACTCTTGGTAAAGGAAACCGCGGCCCGCCTGGGATTTCCTGACGCCTTTCAGTTCTCACGCGCCTTCAAACGGATCCACGGCGTGCCGCCTGCCCGGCTGTTGGAATCTCGGCGCCTCTAAATGCCGGTTACGGAAACGGCTCGATTCACGCATCAAGCTGCCCTCTCAAAAGCAATGAGGCCCGGCAAAAAGCCGGGCCTCACAGGTAACTAGAAAGTCGAATTAATAGCGACCGCGTCCGCCACCGCCGCCACCACCACCGTAGCCGCCGCCACCACCACCGCCACCGTATCCACGGCCGCCGCCGCCGCCGCCACCGCCGCCGCCGGAACGCTCTTCGCGAGGCCGGGCAATGTTAACGGTAAGGGCGCGTCCACCGATGGACTTGCCATTCAGGGCCGTAAGAGCCTTCTGGGCTTCTTCGCCAGAGCTCATGGTCACGAAACCGAAGCCACGGGGGCGTCCGGTTACGCGATCGGTCATCATGTTGGCTTCAGTAACGGTTCCGAAGGCAGCAAAAGCGTCCTGCAGGTCGTTTTCGGTCATGTCGAAGGAAAGATTTCCGACAAATAATTTATTACTCATTGTGATGATTCACTGTACTGATCAGTTGCTTTTTCCAGAATGTTCCCGGTTGCCGGGTCTAAAATCATCACTGAACTGAGTTCACCTGAGGATTCACCATATCTTGAAAGGACAAACTATCGGACAGAACTGGGTCACCATGGCGGCTTTAGCCACGATAGCAATAGATATTCGCATTTATTTTGGGTATCGGCGCCTTTTTTTGAAAGATAACCGTTTGCCGACCAAGCGGTTGAACAGGCCCGCGTGCCTCCGGGCAGCTTTCAGGTGGGACTGGATTTTTCCACCACCGAGCCGATATTCCCGAAGAACCATCGTAGCAAAAGCCGGGGGTGGGCCAAGATTCGCGAGGTCAAAGACAGCCGAGGTCAAAAGTTGGCGTTGACCCCAATATCGCAGCCCTTCAACATCCAAAGTCAGCCAAGGATGCGAGGATTGCCTGTGGTGCCGATTTTGTGTGAACATCGCCACCATTGAACCGGTCTGAAAAAGGACTTCCGATACCCGTACTTTGGCGAAGGAGCGAATGCCTTGGCACGCGTTCAATCCATGCCAGATGAAGTGTTAGTCATTGAAAGCAAAGCATGAAAGATAACGGACAAGCACCTAAAGCAGCCCCCAAGAAGCCGAATAGCGATTGGAAAGGGGTGGTGGCCAAATACCAGAAGCCTTCGTCAGCAAAGGCGATCCGGCAGATTGTGAACACCGTAGCCCCTTACGTGGCGCTCTGGGTGTTGATGTATTTCACGGTCCAGATCTCATGGTGGTTGACGCTGCCGCTGGCCGCATTGGCGGGCGCTTTCCTGGTGCGCACCTTCATTTTGTTTCATGACTGCGGGCACGGTTCGTTTTTCAAGTCGACCCGGGTCAACCACATCATCGGTGGCATCACCGGCATCCTGACTTTCACCCCCTACTTCTATTGGCGCTGGCAACACGCCATTCACCATTCCACTTCGGGCGATTTGGATCGACGTGGTACCGGTGACGTCTGGACCTTGACGGTTCAGGAGTACTTGGAGGCTTCCAGGTGGAAAAAATTCGCTTACCGGCTGGCTCGAAACCCGATTGTGTTGTTCGTCCTGGCGCCGCTGTTCCTGTTTCTCATCATGCATCGAGTGCCGTCTTTTAAGGCCCCGGCACGTGAGCGTTACTCGGTCTATCTCACCAATCTGGCAATCGGCGTCATCGCTTGCGGGTTGATCTGGATTTTCGGCCTCAAGTCCTACCTCATCATTCAATTGACCATCCTGATGGTGGCTGGGTCTGCCGGGGTTTGGTTGTTCTACGTGCAACACCAGTTTGAGGGCGTTTATTGGGAACGCGGTGAAGAATGGGATTATGCAACCGCCGCGCTGCAAGGCAGCTCCTTCTACAAGCTACCACGGGTGTTGCAGTGGTTCTCCGGCAATATCGGGTTCCATCATATCCATCATCTCAGCCCGCGAATTCCAAACTACCATTTGGAAGAATGCCACAAAGCGGAGCCGCTTTTTCAAACGGTGAAACCCGTTACGTTTTTTGCCAGTTTCAAGTCCTTCACCTTCCGGCTATGGGATGAGCAACGGCGGCGTTTGGTGGGCTACAGCCACTTGCGGGGAATTCGCGATTGAGCATCAAGTGACCCTATCGCGCCATGACTACTGGCGCTGGGTATTGTCATTCGGCGTCCGCAAAAGCGGACGCCGTTTTGTTTTCCGACCTGTACGTGGCGCGATGATGCGAGAAGGCGTCGAATTTTCGCGACGGACTACGCCCCAAAAACCAAGGCTCAATGGACGAGGTCGCCCAAAGGAATTTCTGCCAGGGTCGGATAGAAGACCAACATCGCACTGACACCCGAGACCTTGAAAATCTCGTGAACCAAGGGATCGAGCCCAACTGCGGCTACTTGGGCCTTGTGTCTGGATTTGACCTTCTTCGCAATCTGGAGAATGGCTTGAAGTCCGGCACTGCTCACATAGTGCATAGCCGAGCAGTCAAAGACGAAACAGGGCGAGGACGTCTCAGTCAAACGCTCCAACTCCGCCAGCGCCACTGGCGCCGCGCCGCTCTCAAAGCGTCCGTTAATCGACATAACGACACCTTGGCTGAATCGCTTCTCACTGATCGTCATAGACACGAGATGTTGCAGTGTGAAAGGTCCAAAAGCGTTGGCGAGCCTTTTCCACGCGGACTTGGCAAGCCATTTTCGGAGGGTTGCAGCCACGCTGGCACTCCCTAAAATCGCCACATGGAGAAGAACCGCCTCGAAGCCTTCAGCGACGGAGTGATCGCCATTATCATCACCATCATGGTGTTGGAGATGAAAGTTCCACACGGCGCCGATATGGCGGCCCTGAAACCGCTAATCCCGGTATTCCTGAGCTACGTCCTTAGCTTCATCTACGTTGCCATCTACTGGAACAACCACCACCACCTCGTCAAAGCCTGTCCTAAGGTGACGAGCGGCATCATGTGGGCCAACTTGCACCTGCTCTTCTGGCTGTCGCTCTTTCCCTTCGCCACCGGCTGGATGGGCGAGAACCACTTTACTACTGCTCCCACCGCCGCCTACGGCGCGATTTTGCTCCTGGCGGCGATCGCGTACTATATCCTGCAAAATTTGATCGTCGCCGAAGCAGGCCCCGACTCGAAGCTGGCCGCTTCCATTGGTCGTGATTTCAAAGGAAAACTCTCCCCTGCCCTCTACGCCCTAGCCACAGTCTTCGCCTTCGTCCGTCCGTGGATCTCCGGAGTCCTCTTCGTATTCGTGGCGCTCATGTGGCTGGTCCCCGACCGAAGGATTGAGCGCATCGTTGACGAGACCGGCGATTGAGTGGACCATCACTACCGCCAAACAGCGCAGACTGCCGGAGGTGGCGACCCGGATCTAGGTCCAAATCCACGCCCCTCCTTCCCGGTGTTCCATTCAAAACCTCGGGCGTCAGTCCGGCATTTTGCGAAAGCCGATGGCAATACGGTTCCAGGCATTCATGACCGAAATCACGAGGCTCAAGTCGACCAACTCCTTTTCTGGGAAGTGCCTGGCGACCAGATCGTAGATCGCGTCCGGCGCCCGCGTGGACGAAACGTTGGTCAGCGCTTCCGCCCAAGCCAATGCCGCGCGTTCGCGTTCGGTAAAATACGGAGCCTCATGCCAGACCGGCAGGGAATCGAGTCGCTGCTGGGTTTCCTCAGCCTGACGGGCCTGCTTGGAATGCAGATTCACACAATAAACGCACCCGTTGATTTGCGATACTCGAAGCTCGACCAACAGCCGCAAGCGCGGATCCAGTCCCGACGACGCCAGCGACTGGGAGACCGCCGACAATTTGTTAATGGGTTCAGGGGATACCTGGTAATAGTTGAGACGTTTCATGGATAGAGAGGAGTCAAGTTAAGCACTTTGGGCACATGGTTACTTGGCCGGGTTCTGGTGAATGAAGGGTTCAACAGGTTGATCGCCGGAAGCCGAAGCTACCATGGAACCTTTTTCGTGGGATTCCATCCGCCACTCAGCGATTTATATAGCGCGACCAAGTTGGCGGAAACGGAGCGGTCGCTCTGGACGAGTGAATCCTGGGCTCGGAACAAGGATCATTCAGTCTCCAGGACCTTCAAAAAGCCGGTCAGCTCATTGGCATAAAGGCTCCGCGAGAGTTCGAACGACGCCTGGCTGGCTGTCTTGTCATTGCGCAGAACGGCAATCCCCAATCCCAAAAAAGTCGATGCCAAAACCCAAGGTGGGTGGAAATTGTCCGCCCACCTTGGGCCAAAGATCCTTGCGTCGGGACATCACTTTTTGCAGGACAGTTTGCGAAAGCCAAACTGCGATAAACACCCTGCCCGACGAGATCATCCACAAGGCGCGCCTACTTGCGGGTATAGGTAATCTCCATCGACTTCATGTCGCCGTTGAACATCTCCAGGACGTGCTTGTCGGGATTGAGCACCCGGAATATCTGCTTCACGGGAACGTCTTTTTGACCCGTGGCGGGACAAACGGATTTTCCTTCGAGCGTGATGACCGTGTTGGCCTTCTCGCCTTTGCCTTCGCTGGTAAAGAGCGAGGTGTGAATGTCGTCCACCCAAATACTGTTAAACGTTTGCTTCGAATTGTCGAAGCCCAGGAGGCAGCGGCCCGTGAATGGCTTTCCCATCATTTCTCCATGAAAGTCCTCTTCTAGGAAACGTCCATTCAATATCCATTTGGTTTTAGACGTCCCCTGGCTGACGTTGGGCGGGCCGTCGGGCTCCATCCAGCACTTCACTTCGGCCTTCCACTCCCCCACAAACGCGTTCAGGGCCTGGTGCGCCGGACCGGGAGTACCTGCCGCTTCCACTTTCTTCATCAACTCGGCCTTATCAATGGCAGGTTTCCCTGAACCAGCCTTGTCACCGGTCTTGGGATGATCTGAAACGGTGGGTTTGATCGCTTTATCCATTACTTCAGCTTTCATAATAATATCTTTCACTATCACTTATTAATATCACTACTTCAACCCGGCAAGCGTCTTCTAAACGAGAGCCACCGGAACATTCCTGTTCCACGCTTCCGTCCCTTGCCGGGGTATATTCGGCCCCAACCAAGCTTGCGGGGCAAACTCAAGGGGGAAGCAATGGGGAGCCTAAAATGTGCCAGCCGAATTATTGGATATTATCGGCCGTTTCTGTGAAAACGCGGTGCAAGACGCCCAGAAAGCGGTTATTGCATCACGCAAAATACAGGGGGTTTCGCAATTAGTGCGCTCCAATCTTCTCAACCTACTCGTTTTGCCAGAACCGTCCCGCCAACGGGCGCTGCCAAACGATCACAACGTGGTGAGGAATCGGAGACCTTCCGAGAGCTCGAAACCGACTACACGAAGTTGTCGCCGTGCATGGAACGCACACTTACCACTCTATGGGGCTGACAACGACACGGTAGCCTGGGAACTCCGCGCCGGCAAATTAAGTTAACGACATTCAACTACCCACAGCAAGGCCTTCAAAATGCAATGAATCCCCGGAACGAAAGGCTCCCCTCGCCCCTCTGCGCTTCAACCGAGCAACGCTATAGTACGCTGAACAATCAAGGGTTCGACCCCGGCTTTCGAGGAAAGCATCGCCGCAACGACCTCTCCCTCTTGTATCCAAAGCACTTCTCCGTTTCCCCCAACACCAACGCCCAGGTTGGCAAGCTCTCGTAAAAGCGAGCCGTCCGGGAGAATATCTGTGTCGACGACGACCCATTCCAACGTGGTCAG
>DATJII010000072.1:0-15284 GCA_035493435.1 Candidatus Limnocylindria bacterium
TGGCCGTGACCCGGGAAGGTGCGCAAACGGGAATGCCGACGCGGGAAGAAGTGACCGCATTCCTGGAGCACCTATAAGTAGTGGCCCCTGAGTGCTCCCACCGTTGTGTCCGATCAGGGCGTGCCCTAGTCCGACAGCAACTGTTGCAGGTCGTCCAGCGTGAGGCTTTGGGCAAACTTGTCCTCGCCCAGGACGTCGTCGGCGAGCTGGGTTTTCCGTTGCTGCAAGGCGCGGATTTTCTCTTCCACACTGCCCTTGATAAGCAGTCGATAGGCGATGACCGTCTGGTGCTGGCCGATACGGTGAACCCGGTCGATGGCTTGATTTTCCACCGCGGGATTCCACCAGGGATCGAAAAGCACCACGTAACTGGCCGCCGTCAGATTGAGTCCGAATCCGCCCGCTTTCAGCGAGATAAGGAAGACGGCTTCGCCTTCGTGCTCCTGGAATTGGCGCACCAACTCGCCGCGGTTCTCGGTGGACCCTGCCAGGTAATAATGCGGCCAATTCCGTTCCACCAAGGCTTGCTTCACGATGTCCAGCATTTCGACAAACTGGGAGAAGACGAGGACCTTCTGGCCTTCCTCAATCAAGGGATCGAGCGTTTCCAGGAGGGCTTCCAACTTGGCGCTTTCGGCCTTGGTCTCGGGCTTGACCAGTTTGGGATGACAACAGATTTGGCGCAGGCGCAACAACGACGTGAGCAGGTTGAAGCGGTTTTTGTTTAGGAGGGCCTGCGTCGTAATGCCAAGGAGCACCTGTTGGGCGCGCTTTAACTCGGCGCGATAAAGTATCTGTTGCTCGCCTTCCATCTCGCAGAACAGGTCTTCCTCGATCCGGTCTGGCAGATCCTTCGCCACCTGGGTCTTGGTACGACGCAATAGAAAAGGGCGGACGCGCGCTGCCAGCCGTCGACGAGCCAGGGGATCTTCCTTGCGGTCGAACAGTCGTTGGAACTCGGCACGGCTGCCGAGCAATCCGGGCATGGCAAAGGCCAGCAGGCTCCAAAGATCCAGCAGCTTGTTTTCGATCGGCGTGCCGCTGAGCACCAGCCGATAGCCGGCCTTGAGCTTGCCCGCGACCACGGCCGTGACGGAGCCCGGGTTCTTTATATACTGGCCTTCGTCGAGAACCACCGCCAGCAGGTCCTGCTTGGATAGCGCCTCTCCCACGATCCGTAACTGATTATAGTTGATGATGTGCAGGTCCGCGGTTTTGAGCTTCGTGGGGAGCAGCTTCAGATCGTCGCCGCCCCAGACGGCGACCCGCAGGTGCGGCGCAAAGCGATTGGTTTCCGCGCGCCAATTGTCCGCAACCGATTTCGGACACACGACCAAGGAAGCCTTGGGTTGCGCGAATTGCTGGCGGAGCCAGACGAGCCAGGTAAGTGTTTGCAGGGTTTTACCCAGGCCCATGTCGTCGGCTAGAATCCCGCCAAATCGGTTGGTGGTGAGGTATGCCAGGAAGTGAAAGCCCTCGCGTTGGTAAGGGCGTAGTTCCGCCTTTACCTCGTCCGGAACCGGAGGGGTCACGCTCGCCCGGAGTTCCGACGCCCGTCGTTGCACTTTTTCATAGTGCTCTTCCGAGAGCAGAGCCTTCGCTGCTGGATCGGCTAATTGCAGCGCATGGAGCCGTTGCTTTTCCGAGGTGAGTTCGTGGGGCGTGAGGCCGATGCGTGCGAGTTGCTCGTCCTCTTCGCGGCTGAGTTTGAATTCCAGCTTGCGCCATCCCTTGGCAGCGAGGCGCACCCATTTGCCACGCGCGTCCAGCAGCAGCTTGATTTCTTCCTTGGTCAGGCTCGTGTCGGAGACATCGACAATGACCGAAAGGTCGAACCAATCCATTCCCGCTTCCTGGACTTCCAGGCGAATGGCACCCGCCACTTCGGCGCGCAGAAACGTTGCCAGTTCGCCTCGCAGTTCAAGGTCAAAGTGCAGCGGGAGGGCTTTCAGCCAGGGAACGAATCGTTCCGGAAATTGGCGGGTAACCTTGAGTGCCCACCGTTGCCGTCCGAAGTCCCAGCGAAATCCGCCAGACTCCACCAGCCGGGGTATATCGGCCAGCGGAGTGCGGTCAAACATGGTCAAGGGCTCCTCTACCTTGGGGGTGCTATCCTTGACCTCCGGCTCCGGATCCACCGATTGCCACGCAGTCCCTGTCCAACGTTCCGCATCCTTGCCTTCCGGCGTAATCCCGAGCACATCCAGAAAGCAGAATTCGTTTTCATAGCCCACGATAGGCTGGACTAGTTCGGCGACGATGCGCGGCCGGAGCGGTATGCTCTTCACCTTCGCCGCCAGTCGCGGCGGCAAGGTGGTCTGGAGATAGGCCAATAACTTCACGCCAGCGGTGGATTCCAGCGCCGGCGCGGGGATGCGCGTTTCGGCGGCTGGATCCAGGACCCGATCTTCGACCGGCGGACCGGCGTAGACGGTGTCGTGAGACAAATAGAGTGTCGGGCGGCCGCTGAGCGTCAGCAGCATTTTCGAAACGGGTTTTCCGTCAGGGAGGGTCAATTGCAGCCGGTAGTCGTCGGCATCGGTTTCGGCATTGCCGAGGACCCAGCGTAGCGGTTGTTCCGGGCGGAGCAGGGGTTCGCCGGTGGACCCAACGATAAACGGCTGCAACGCGGGAAGCCGCAGCACCCGATTCAGCAGGATCCGCGTGTTCTGGTCGTGATAGAAGAGTTCGACGCTATAGCCGTATCGAGCCCGCTGTGCGAGTGGTTGCCACAAGAGGGCCACCTCGGGAGCAATGTCTGATGAATATTTCTCGTCGAAATCGCGGAATTTCCCGGCCTTGATCGAGGTGTAGGAATCGGCTCCTACACGCCGCCATTCCACCACCGCCTCTTCGGGGCCGAGACGCATCCGCAATTCAATTTGACCGCCCGGACGGGCGTCGTCAGAAGGACCGAGTTGAAGGTTGCCCAGCAGTGTTCGCCAGCGCTGTACGTCCCGGTCGCGGCGGAATTGGGCGACTTGGGATCGGACCGATTCCAGCCGGGTGACCGGCTTAAGAAACTCGGGAATCGCGAGGTTGTTTTCGTCTGCGTAGAGCGCGGCATATTGCCACAACTCTTCCAAGTCCTGGGGTGCGGAAGGAAAGAGAACCAATTTTGTCCAAGCGCTTTCCTGTACCAGGAAACCCAGTTCCGCCATGTCACCAGCGGTCAACGGTTGGCCGGCGCGGACTCGTGCGAACAAGCGATTCAGCAGGTGGATCGTTTCCAACTCCGCCTTCGTCAACGGACGCTTCAATTCTTCCTGGAGCCGTCGGCTGAACGGCAGTTCATTAACGATCGAGGCGTCCAAGGTTTCGCTGGCCGCGCTGCCCTTGGCGGCGCGCGGTTTGGGAGCGGCTTTTTTGAGCGATGGGTTTGACTTCATTCGCAACGGCGGGGCACACCGAACTCCGCCCGGTGCACCGGGCCGCAAGATGACTCACGTTTCTTTTGCAGCAAATGTGCCAGAACGAACACGATGCGTTTGGACGCCGTTCTTACGCAAGTAATTCGGTGACAATTCGCCGGTGCGAGCCCGTGAGCGGGAGCTCTTGCAGGGCGCGCGAAGTGACCCATTGTCCTGCCGTGGAGAGTCTTGGTGGCGTCCGGCCGGGTTCATGAAGGAAGACTTCCTGCCGAATGCGATAACGCGTGATGGCGTGGGCGATTTGCCCCAATCGCTCCAATTGTACATTTTCCAGCCCCAACCATCGAACCAACGCCTGTTCCGCGTGCACGGAGTTTTCCAGTTCCAGGCTGGGAAATTCCCAGAAGCCTCCGTTCACGGTGTCTTCCGGTCGTTGGCACAGGAACCAGCGGCCCTTTTTCTTTAGGACGAGGGTGGCAAAAAAACGGGCGGTGGACGTGGCGCGCTTTTTGGGTTGTGGGAATTGGTCCACTTTTTGATCTCGATGGGCGCGACAGAGTTTTTGTGCCGGGCAATCAACACAGTGCGGCGTGGATGGCGTGCACACGAGTGCGCCCAATTCCATCAAGGCCTGGTTCAACGCCGAACACGATTGTCCCACCGGCTGGTTGGTTTGTTGGGCTTGTTCGACGAGTTGCCGCGCCAGCCGCCACAGCAGGGCGTTGTTGGACTTCTCGGTAAGGTCACCGGCTACGGCGTAGATTCGGGAAAGCACCCGCATCACATTACCGTCGAGGATGGGGGCGGCTTGGTTGAAGGCGATGGAAGCGACCGCACCCGCCGTGTAAGGGCCAACCCCCGGGAGGTCAAGTATCGCCGCGAAATCGCGAGGGAATTGGCCGCCATGTTGTTCCAGGATTTGGCTCGCCGCCTGGTGCAGGTTTCGGGCGCGCCGATAATATCCCAGTCCTTCCCAAAGTTTGAGCACCGTATCGATTTTGGCCTTCGCTAAATCTGCGACGGTTGGCAATTGGCGCATCCAGCGTTCCCAGTAAGGAATAACCGTGGCTACCTGGGTCTGCTGCAGCATGATTTCCGATATCCAGATCCCGTATGGATTTTCCGTGCGCCGCCACGGGAGGTCCCGAGCAGAAGTCGCAAACCACGCCAGCAGTCGAGGCACGAGAGACTCGCTGAGCACGAGATCGGGCTTCGACAGGGACACTTCGGATTTCGCAGAACGCACCCGCCGACGGTGACCCATTTCTGACGCCCGCACAATTCCGGCTCGACAACACCCTCCGCAGCGGCGGAAATCCGCGCGTTGACGAGTTACACGGCACTGCTCACCGATGCCCAGGCACGCGAATTGGAGAAAATCGTTCGCGACGGCACCTTTCTGCTCCGCGATGTTCCCTACGCCAAGTTCTCGGGAGCCAAGAAGGAGTTCAATGTCACCTACTACGAAAGCCACAAGGTGGTGGTGCAAGGGAAGGGGACGAAGGACTTCGTCGAATTCGTCCTGGAACCCCAGGTCTTGCAGGCGGCCAAACTGGGATATGAAACGATATTGGATCCCGCATTGATGGACGCCCGTATCGGCGTCGACGAGTCGGGCAAGGGCGACTTCTTCGGTCCGATGTGCATTGCCGGTGTCTACGTGAATGAAGCGGTGCTCAAGGCTTGGAAGGGCAGCGGTATTCGTGATTCCAAGTCCATTTCCGGTGACGCCCAAATCGCCAAGTTCGCCGACCTGATCAACAACACGCCGGGTTGTGTCACGACGGTGGTCCCGATCGGCAATGAAGCCTATAACCGGATGCATTCTGCCAATAAATCGGTGAATCGTGTCTTGGCGTGGGGGCACGCGCGCGTCATCGAAAACTTGCTGGGGCAACGGCATCGGATGAATCCGCCGCCCCTCCGGGCCATCAGCGATCAATTCGCTTCCACCAAGGATACCATTGAAAAAGCCCTGTTAGCTGAGGGGCGCAAGCTGGAACTCGTCCAGCGACACAAGGCGGAAGAAGACTTGGCGGTGGCGGCGGCCTCCATCCTGGCGCGCCACGAATTCGTCACGCGCCTGAAGCGCATGGAAACCCAGTACGGTTGCAAGTTCCCCAAGGGCGCCTCCAGCCAGGTGGAGGAGGCGGCCAAGGCGTTTGTGAAGCAGCACGGCCCCGAGGCCCTGCCCAAGGTGGCCAAGATGCATTTCCGTACCAGCTACCGTGTTTTAGGGCTGCCTGAACCACCCAAGGTGGAATGGAAAAAGGGCAAATCGGCCAAGGCCGAGTAGACCGGACGCGGGCGTTCCCGCCATGGTAGGCAGGTTGGGGAATTAACTCACGCGGAGGCGCGGGGCCGCGGAGAAAAAGGGGATTTCGAACCTCGAAGCACACAAAAAACACGAAGGGATTCCTCCTCGGGTAACGTGCCTGCTCTCGATCCTTTTCGCACCTTTCGTGGTCCCCCTGTCTTCTCCTCCTCCGCGTCTCCGCGCCTCTGCGTGAGCCCCGTATTCAGCCGCATAGTATATCGGCAGATACGTTGCCGGACGTTGGATGATTATAATTAATCATGGCCCCCGGAGGGCGCTTCCTCCGCGCCGGCTTTCAGCCCGTAATGCCGCAGTTTCTCACGCATGGTGACGCGGGAGATACCCAGCCAGCGTGAAGCTTTGGCCTGATTGCCGCCCGCCAGGGCGATGGCTTGGGTGAAAAGTTCCAGTTCCAGCCGCCGGACCAATCGGTCATGGGCGTCTTCCAATTCACCTCGCTGGGCCGCCAGCAGCGTCTCGGAAACCATGGAGCGGCACGAATCGGACTCGGTGGCGTCGCGCCTTTGGTTCTTGGCCAGGACCTGCTCCAACACTTCCGCGTCGATCGGGTAACCCCGCGACGCCAGGATCGCCTGTCGCATGGCGTTCTCCAATTCGCGGACGTTTCCCGGCCAGGTGTAACGTCGGAGGAGATCGATGGCGGCGGGGTGCAGTTGAACGTTTTCAAAACCCAGGCTCGCACCGTGTTTCTTGACGAAATGGGTCGCGAGCTCGGGTATATCCTCGGTGCGTTCGCGCAACGGGGGCAGGGAAACGGTAACCTGGTTCAGCCTATAAAGAAGGTCCTCACGGAAGGCTTTGTTGGCGATGGCTTCCTCCAATTTCACGTGGGTCGCCGCGATGACCCGAACGTCCACGGGAATCACATCCTTGCCTCCCAGCCTTTGGATCACCCGTTCCTGCAGGACGCGCAGTAATTTAGCCTGGGTGCTTGCGCCCATCTCCCCGATTTCATCCAGGAATAGGGTGCCGCCGTTGGCCTGTTCGAACCGGCCAATGCGCCGTTCCACTGCGCCGGTAAAGGCTCCTCGTTCATGGCCGAAGAGCTCGCTTTCGAGCAGGGTCTCCGGGATGGCCGCGCAATTGACGGCGACGAACGGCCCCGCCGCCCGGTTGCTATGTTGATAGATGGCCCGAGCGATGAGTTCCTTGCCGGTTCCGGTCTCGCCGCGAATCAGGACTGTCACCGGGCGGGCGGCGATGCGCCCCACTTCCTTATAGATGGTCTGCATCAGTCGGCTGTTGCCGATCAACGCTTCCTTGGCGGACGGCGAGCCACCCAGTTCGAGCACTTGGGACGCAGCTTGAGAAGCCTTCACGGACTTGTCCACCTGTTCGATGAGCTCCTCCATCTCGAACGGCTTCAGCAAATAGTCGAAGGCACCTAATTTGGTGGCCTCGATGGCCGTCTCGGTGGTGCCGTGGGCGGTCATCAGGATGATTGGCAGCCTGGGATTGTGCTCGTGCAATCGCTTGACAATCTCGAGTCCTCCCATGCCCGGGAGTCGGAAATCCGTCAGCACGGTGTCAAATTCCTCCTGCAGGCCCAATTGGCAGCCATCGTCACCCCGCCTGGCCAAGGTGATGGCGAACCCCTCTGCCTTCAGGACGGATTCCAGCGCCCCCGAAAGCCCAGGGTCATCTTCAATGAGTAGAATTTTACCTTTGATATTCATGTGTCGGAGCCAGGCAGTGGCGCGCCCTTGGGTGCCTCGTTGGCGAGGCGGGGGAGTATGACTCCAAAAACTGTGCCTTGCCTCGGATCGGTTTGGAATTCGATCGACCCGCCGTGCCGTTCCACAATACGGGCGGCAATGCTCAATCCCAAGCCCGTACCGGATTCCTTGGTGGTAAAGAACGGGTCAAACAAACGGTCCTGGATCTCCGCCGGAATACCGCTGCCATTGTCTTCGATTTCCAGAATGACTGCGGGAAGAAGTATACCCCGCAACCGGTGTTCGCACACCCGGCAACGCAGGCGGACGCGGCCCGATTTCCCGGCGGCCTCTGCGGCATTCTGGATGATATTGATGAGCACCTGTTTGAGTTGGGCCGCGTCTCCCATTACCCGGGTTGTAATATGGGGATCGGCCTGGGGTTGAATCTCTATTTGGCCGCCGGCATTTTCGAACTGGGGACGGAGGAATTCGGCAACTTCCTGCAACAAAGTGGCACACTCCAGCGGGGCCAGCGCGGGCTGTTCCGGGCGGGCGAAATCGAGAAACTGACGGACAATTCGTTCGAGGCGATCGATTTCCCCACTGATGACCCGGGCGTCTTTGGCGGCCGGGGACTCGGGTACCAACAGCTTTTGCTGGGTATAAAGACGGGCCTTGATGGCCGTCAGCGGGTTCCGGATCTCGTGCGCCACTCCCGCGGCGAGCACTCCCAGGGACGCCAGCTTTTCGCTGCGCTGCAGCAGGTCCTGGCTTTCCACCAATTGCAGGCGGAGCGGACGGATCATATCGCGCCAGACCACCATGCCCAGGAAGACACCCGAAATGATTAGTAATAGCAGCGCCCCGAACAGCAGGGCCTGCAGCCAATGAAGTCGGGCTCTCCAGTCGTCAATGGACTTCCTCATGGCGGCTTCGTGGGCCTCCAGGAGTTGTACGTCCTCCTTCATCATGCTTTGCACTTCCTTTTCCACCTCTTCGATGGAGTCTGCCAGGTCCGCCCAGGGACGGCCGCTGGCTATGAGATCGTGGATGGCTGTGGCGGCCCGGAAATGGAGATCGTAAGTGGTGTCGATTTTATCCAGCAGCACCAGTTCCTCGTGGGTGTGCACCCGTTTTTTCTGCTTGTCGATCCATTCGTCCAGCCCGCGCCGTTCGACCAGGAAACGTTCCCAATCCGCCGGGTCCCGGCGGATCTCGTATTTGACGAGGACGCTTTGGAGCGAGCGTAGAAGGGCGTTGAACTCGTCGCCGATGTTATAGCTCTCCAGTTCGTCCTGGGTGATCTTGTTGCTGAAGTGGCTGCTGTTGGCCCAACCCAGCCAGGCCGCGAAACCGATCGACAAGGACGCCAGCACCAACACTGATGAGAAAAGCGTCACCCGGCGATGAATGGTGGTGTGCAGCATGATCGGTGCGAACGCCATAACCTGTATCTCCCGTCCTGTCCTGCAAGCAAGACTCGGGAATTGATTTCGCTCGTTGGTTCAGGGAACGCCGTCAACTTTGGAAAGTGGAAAGGTTTTATCCACCAGTGAGAGCACTGCATTCCATTGGGCTGTTTCGCGGCTGTGTGTGGATTTGTTCGACCGTTGCTAATCAACGACTTGCGAGTGGTGCCACGCTTGGCACGCAACCAGCAGACGTACCATTCGTCCGGGGGGCTCGTCAGAGGTCATGGGTGTGACCAGGGAGGCCGCGAGGGAACTGTGGGCATCACAGGCGGCGTATTGACGAACCCCCGGACATTTTCTTCCGCTCGCAAATGGAGTGGGTCAACCGGGAAAGAAAATTGTCAGCCATCGACGCGAACGTGTCATGAATGCGCTTCGTAACAGTCAGGTGCTCTTGGTGGACAATGATCGCTCGGTGAGGGAATCGCTTAAGAATGCCCTGGAAACCGAAGGGTTGGCCGTTTGCGCGATTCCCGGTGACGAAGAGGCGGTCCACCGTTTCGCGGCGGGTTGTTTCGATTTGGTTCTCCTCGATTTTTCAGCCAACGAGTCTGGGCAATGGAATCTCTTGAATTCATTTCGCCGGGTAAATCCGGACGTCAAGGTGATCATCATCACGGTGGTGCGGGAGTTGGTTCCTGCCGCCTTGGCCACGGGAGCAGTCAACGCCTTCGAAAAGCCCCTGCGGATCCCCGAACTTTTGCTTTCCGTTCGCAACATTCTCACACCACCAGAAGCAGTACCTGGGACCGCGTCTTGCGCCGGGGCACGGCAGGATTGATCCTGGCATTTTGTCCTTGGACTGCGATTTCCGTTGTGAACCATTTCACCGCGATACCCGTCTCCCTGCTGATTATAATGTTGGGCGCCACCGGGTTGTCCACCTGGGCGGCCGACACGACTGTTCGGGCCGATGACCCGCTTTCTTTGAAGGACGCTCTGGAGACGGCTTATCTACATAATTGGGATCTGCTGGCCGCGAAGGCGCAGGTGAATCTCGCCGACGCCCAGCGCATTGTTTCCCGTGAATTTCCCAATCCGATCCTCGCGGGCAGTGTTTCCAAGATCAATGTCAACGGCCAACCCGCCCACACGGTGGACGGCAACGGTTTCGGGGACCGCAGTTATGACACCATCGTTGCGGTCAACCAGTTGGTGGAAATTGGCGGCAAGCGGCAGAACCGCCGGGAAAGTGCGGTGGCTGGATTCGAGGCCGCAAAGGCCCGGTTTGCCGAGGCGCGCCGGCAATTGGACCTGGGAGTGGCAAAGGCCTATGTCGGAGTGCTCCTGGCAGAGGAGACGTCTCGCGTCTTGAGGGATTCAGCTGGATCCTTGCGCCAGGAAGCCACCATCAACGCCGCCCGCCTGAAGGCGGGAGATATAGCCACCAACGATTTCCTGCAGATCGAAGTGGCATCCTCGCGCCTGGAATTGGACGCTCAGACGGCGGCGGATGCCGCAGTCACGGCCCGGGTGCAACTGGTCAACCTGCTGGGGTTGCCTCCCGCCTCGCGGAATATTACCCTGACGGACAACCTGGGCGGCCTGTTGCAGGCCTCGGACGAGGGCTCAGCCAATTCTGACGGGTCCGCCATGGCCACGGTCCTCGAACGGCCGGACGTGGTCGCCGCCCGCAAGGATATAGCGAAGGCCGAAGCGGATCTGCGCCTCGCCCGTTCCCAGCGTATTCCCGATCCCACCTTTTCGTTCCAGTGGGAGCATGAGCCCCCGGACCAGAATCAGACGGTGGGTATGGGACTTTCCTTGCCCCTGCCTTTGTGGAACCGGAATCGTGGCGCCATTGCGGCCGCGGAAGCAAACGTGGCGGCGGCCCAGGCCAGCCTTCACCGTTTGGAACTCGCGGCGGCGGCCGACCTCGTGATCGCCCGCAACCAACTGGATACGGCGCTTCGCCGGCAACGGGAATACACCGCTTCCCTGGTGCCGAAATCGAGCGCCGTTCGGGAATCGCTCCTTTACGCCTATCAAAAGGGCGGAGCGTCCCTCATCGATCTTCTGTCAGCCCAACGGACCGACAACGAACTGCGCCTGGCGGCGGCGCAGGCCTCGGCTGATGCTGTGAATGCCCGAATCGCGTTACGCGCCGCCCTAGCCAAGTCAAAGGACTAAGTATGTATTTTTCCAGGATCGATGACGCCGCCGGGCGAATTTCCGGCGTGCGGAGAATAGCGGTGTCTGCCGCGCTCGTGCTGGCGGCGGGTTTGTCTGGGTGGGGTTGCCACCAGGAAGGTTCCCCAGCCGCCAATGCTGCACCGGCCGCCAAGGCGGATGCGGGCAAAGTGGTGCTTGGGTCGGATTCCGAACAACTTGGGGGCATCAAGGTGGAGGCCGCCAAGTCCTGTAATCTCTGCGCGGTGCATTTGCCCGGCCGGGTGACGTGGAATGAGTCCGCAACCGTGCGGGTATTTTCTCCTTTTGGTGGACGCGTGACCAAGCTGGGTGCGGAACCTGGCGAACCGGTGGAAACGGGAGCCATTCTTGCCTCCATTGCGTCCCCTGATTTCGGGCAGGCCCAGGCGGACGCCCGGCGCTCTGCCACCGATCTGGTTCTGGCGGGCAAAAATGCGACCCGGCTTCATGATTTGAAGGATCACGGCGCGGCCACGGAACGGGATGTCCAGGCGGCCGATGCCGATCTAAGCCGGGCCCAGGCGGAAAACGAGCGCGCGCAGGCGCGGCTCGCGCAATTCGGGGATGTGTCTGGGAATATCGACGGATCGTTTCTATTGCGGGCTCCCAGGGGCGGCATCCTTGTGGAACGCAATGTCGCCACCGGCCAGGAGGTACGTGCGGATCAAATGCTCGCGGGCATTGACCGTCTCGCCGCGCCGCTCTTTGTCGTGACCGATCCCGCCCGCCTGTGGGTCTGGATCGATGTTTCCGAGGCGGACCTGGGCAAGGTGCAAAAGGGTCAGACGGTCACCGTCCGTTCCCAGGTTTTCCCTGACCGCATATTTGCGGCGACGATTGATTATATCAGTGACGGTCTGGATCCCATCACCCGCACGGCCAAGGCCCGCGCGGTGGTGGACAATAAGAACCGGCTGCTGAAATCGGAGATGCTGGTTTGGGCGGATCTCAGCACCGCCACGACCGCCGCGCTGGACGTCAACAGCCGGGCTGTTTTCCTGAAGGGGGACCGCCACTATGTTTATACCGAGGAGTCCCGGGGCGCGTTTGCCAGGCGGGAAGTCGTGGTGGGGGTGGAACACGATGGGTTGGTTCAGGTTCTTGGCGGGCTCAAGGTTGGAGACCGTGTCGTTGCCGACGGTGCCTTGCTTCTGGATTTGGTAGCTGACGGTGCAGGACGCGGTTAGGCCATACTGGGACGCCCCTTCCTTCAGCGTCCCGGCCACTTCACATCTTCATGATTCGCAAGCTCGTTCATTTCGCGCTGCACCAACCCCTTTTCCTGACCCTGTTGGTGTTGACTTTTATCGGGGCGGGAATCGCGGCGTTCCTAGGTCTTCCCATTGAGGCCTTTCCGGATGTCAGTGACATCCAGGTCCAGGTTATCACGCTGTATCCCGGGCGCGCGCCCGAGGAAGTGGAAAAGCAGGTGACTATCCCGGTGGAGGTGGCGCTTTCGGGCGTTCCCCACAGCGTGCGGATGTTTTCGCACACCCAGTTCGGCCTCTCTTTTGTAGTCCTCACTTTCGACGACAAGGCCAACGACGATTTTGCCCGGCGGCAAGTCATGGAACGGTTGCTATCGGCCGATTTGCCCGCCGGTATCCAACCCAGTCTCGCGCCGCTCTCGACACCCATCGGCGAGTTATACCGGTTTCGGGTCACCGGTGCGGGCCACGATTCCAAGGAATTGCGTACGCTGGAAGACTGGGTGATCGAACGCCAGATCAAGACGGTTCCTGGCGTGGCCGACGTCGTGAGCTTTGGCGGCCTCGTGAAGCAGTATGAGGTCCAGCCCGACCTCGCGCGGCTGAAGGCGTATAATATCTCCCTGCAGCAACTGGTGGGGGCGCTGGGTCGGGGCAACGCCAACGCGGGAGGTAGTTATACCGAACAGGGAGCCCAGCAATATCTCATCCGCGGCGTCGGGCTCCTGCGCGGCCCGGAGGATATCCAGCGTACCGTGATTGGTGCCCATTTGGGTACTCCGGTCCGCGTGCAGGATGTTGCCACGGTGGTGGTCAGCGCGATTCCGAGGCAGGGGATCGCGGGCCAGGATGACGACGATGACATTGTGTCCGGTATTATCCTGATGCGCAAAGGCGAGAATCCGACCGAAGTCTTGGGCCGGGTCAAGGAACGGATTGCCGAACTCAACGACCGTATCCTTCCCAAGGGCGTCAAGCTGGTGCCGTATTATGATCGGGAATGGCTGATTCATACGACACTGACCACCGTTTTTCACAATCTTGAGGAGGGCGCCTTGTTGGTGGCTTTCGTACTCTTGGTGTTCTTGGGCAATCTGCGCGCGGCTCTGATCGTGGCATTGGTCATTCCACTTTCCCTCCTGGCCACGTTTCTGGGGCTGAGTTGGAAAGGCATTCCAGCCAACCTCCTGAGCCTGGGAGCGGTCGATTTTGGAATCATTGTGGATGGTGCGGTTATCGTCGTGGAAAACGTCTTCCGACACTTGGCGGAAGGGCATCACGACTTTCGCAAGGATCCGGTGCGGTTTCGTCATGCAATCTTGAATGCCACGGCCGAAGTGGGGCGGCCCACGTTCTTCTCGATGCTGATCATCATCGCGGCCCATTTGCCGATCTTCACCCTGCAACGGCATGAAGGCCGGATCTTCGCTCCCATGGCGTGGACGGTCACGAGCGCGCTGATAGGGTCGCTTTTGCTTTCGTTGAGCTTGGTTCCGTTGCTGTGCTGCGTATTGCTGCGAAAGAAGATTCCCCACCAGGACAATTGGATCGTGCGGGGAACGAAGCGTCTGTATGAACCGGTGCTCAATTGGGCTCTCCGAAAGGGCAGGTGGGTGTTGGCTGGCGCCGTGATGGCGTTGGTTGGGACATTGCTCTTGTTTACCCGGCTCGGCACCGAGTTTCTTCCCGAGCTGGACGAAGGGACGCTGTGGGTGAGCGTCACGCTTCCGCCGGGCATCAGCATCTCTGAATCTACCATCCTTTGCCGGAAGATCCGCCAGACGCTGCACACCGTGCCAGAGGTGGCCACGGTGATTTCCAAGGCGGGACGTCCAGAGGATGGTACGGACCCGAAGTCCTTGAACCAGACTGAGAGTTTTGTCGGACTGAAGCCAGCCAGTGAATGGCGTCCCGGGTTTACCAAGGCGCAGGTTGTGGATCAATTGCAACGGGTGATTGAAGAACACTTTCCCGGCGTGGATGTGGGCATTTCACAGCCCATCCGCGACAATGTCCTGGAATCGATCAGCCAGATCAAGGGGCAGGTGGTCATCAAGGTATTTGGTGATAATACCACGGAGATACTGAAGCTGGCCCGCGAGGTCAAACAACGGGTCAGTTCGGTACCGGGCGTGGCGGATGCCTTCATCGACCGGGACGGGGAGGTCCCGCAGATCATCGTCGAAGTCGATCGTGACGGCGCCGCGCGATACGGTATTAATATCCAGGATGTCCAGGACGTCATTGAGACCGCGTTGGGCGGCAAGTCAGCGACAGAAATGTGGGAAGGAGAGAAGCATTTTGGTGTGGTGGTGCGCTTGCCTGATGCGAATCGCCACCTCGACCAGTTGAAGAACATACTCGTGGATACCCCCGAGGGCGCCAAGGTCTCCCTGTCACAATTAGCCTCTTTCAAGACGGTTAGCGGGCCGGTCAACATCAGTCGCGAGGCAGGCAAACAGGTCAAGGCGGTGGGCGTGTTTATCAAGGGGCGCGACATGGGAAGTGTGGTGTCGGACATGCAAGTGGCGGTCCGGGGAATGAAGCTGGGCGAGGGTTATTATATGACCTGGTCGGGCGAATTCGAGAACCAGCAGCGAGCCATGAAACGCCTGGCCGTGGTGCTTCCGGTGAGTGTGTTTATTATCTTCGTCCTGCTCTTTAATACCTTCCGGTCAGTGACCAGCGCTTTGCTGATCCTCCTAAACGTGCCCTTTGCCGTCATCGGTGGTGTCCTGGCGCTTTGGTTTACTGGAATCCCCCTCAGCGTTAGCGCTGCTATCGGCTTCATAGCCCTGTTCGGACAAGCTGTACTCAACGGAGTCGTCATGGTCAGCTACTTCAACCAGCTCGTGGAGGAAGGAAAAAGCGCGATGGATGCTGTCCGCATCGGAGCCATCGTGCGCCTTCGTACCGTGCTGATGACCGCCATGCTCGCCATGTTGGGCCTGCTGCCAATGGCCTTGAGCCACGGCATCGGCTCCGAAACCCAACGCCCGCTAGCCGTCGTAATCATCGGAGGCTTGGTGAGTGCAACTCCCCTGACGCTGTTGGTGCTTCCAATCGTTTACCTGCTGTTCAACCGC
>DATJII010000073.1:0-6490 GCA_035493435.1 Candidatus Limnocylindria bacterium
AGCAAATCGGGTTCATCTTCGACGACCAGCAGTCTCATGGTTTCAGTCCCCATCCTGCCATGGCGGGCAAGCCAAGGCAGGCACATTCCAAAGGCGTCAGCCTCACGCAGCATACTGCGCCTAACGTTAAGATGAGATTAAGGGATCGACGGAGCCCTAGGAGCGGTGAAAGAAGACTGTTTCTCCAAGCTGAAATCACTTAATTCCACAAAAGAAATAAATCCATCTTCCGACCGCAGATAAAATCGTTTTTTCGCCGAAATTGCGGGGTCGTAACGTGCTTGGCGCTCGCCATGCTCAAATTGTGCCTCCGGCGTCCAGAGTTCCTACTGGACGCCTTTTTTAACCTCCACTATTGAAATGAAACTCACGAAAAAACAGCCGCAATCAGCGGCCGCCATGGCCTGCGCCGTGGCTTTGGTTGCGGTGGCCAAGCTCCACGCGGGCACGTTCACGTCGGTGGAAATCAACAATCCTATCACTGCACAGGTCGTTACCAACGCTGACCTATCGATCACGGTGACCGCTGGCGGCGGCGATGCGTACGATAATCCGGATTCCTTCAGCTACCTGTACGAATCGCGCACGGGCGATTTCGATATCTCCGTGCAGGTACTGAATGTTGACGCCGACGACGCTTCAGGATCCCAAAGTTCGTCCAAGGGAGGGCTCATGGTGCGGGCCAACCTGACCCCGGGCAGCCCGAACATCCAAGTTAGCGCAACGCCGGATCAGGTTTCGAACTACCGGGTGGAGACCATCGCCCGGGTGAACCAGGACGCCGGCACGGACGATCCGCCCGAGAATCCCTTCTTTCACGCCTACGACGCGGGTCCGTACGTGGGAACGTTCCAGCCCAACGACAGTGGGGCGCTTTTCCCCATCTGGCTGCGAGCGAGCCGTCACGGGAACCTCTTCCAAACGATGTGCAGCACGGATGGCATCGCGTGGAAAATCCTGGCGGAGTACTCCTTTGACACCAATCGATATCCGGAAACGCTGTATGTCGGCTTGGCCACAGTGGCGCACAACGGCGATTTGAGCTCCGACAACCGCGTTCGTTCCACTTACGCCGGTTATCACGATACGGCCGTTCCCCCGGTGGCGACCGTCAGCGGAACGCCTGCAGGTGACAGCGGACCGGGCGCTTGGCCAGTGAGTTCCGTAACGGGCGTCAACTGGAGCCAGTACCTTCCGGCGGACGGCATCAGCCGCAATACCGACGGGTCCAGCGCAGGCCAGATCATTTGGAACTCGGGTGGCTTCGCAACGACTTCCCGCGACGAACTCTTGAGCATTGCGGGCCAGGGGCCGATTCCTTGGTCCACCACGCGTTACGCCTGTGGAGCGATCGACTTTGGTTTGAGTCCTCGTGACGCGGTGGACGGCCAGTCCAATCTCGGGCCCTACTCCAATCCTAATCGCGCCCGCAGCGTTACCGACCCAGCGCTGGCTCCGGCGGCAGCCTGGGCGCCTTCGCCGCGTTACGGTGTGGCGTTGATCACTTCACGTACCAACGGTCCCGTCCAGTGGAACGATGGAGCGGCTCCGTTCTATCCGCACACCTTCATCGCGCTGGATTTCTCGAGCGCCACCTATTTCCAGATGGACGATATGGTGGGATTTGGCGTGTTCCAAAACGGCGGACATTTTTATACCCGCGGCGCCAAGCTGGGTGACACGGCGGCTCATCCGGACGGTGGCGCGAATTCCAGTGGCGGCTTCCAACGCGCCGCGTTCGACTTCTCGCTGGCATGGTTCCCCTACGACGGCGGCTGGGTCGCCGGTTCCTTCGCGGACGCCTCGAAGGCCCCCGCCGTGGGCTGGACCGAACCGGGCGCGCACAGCGCCGCCGCCGTGGTTGGCAGCTATGAAAAGGCGCCCAACGACGCTGCCGCGCTCCTGTCCTGGACCGATCTCGGCGATGGGACCTATGGAGGCTTGGCCAAACTCACCTTGCCCAATGTTAATTCGAGCAAGGACGGGTTGCTCTTCCTGGTGCCCAACGACGACACCAGCAATCGTGGCCCGCAGGCCAATGCCGCGGCGACCACCGACGGCTCGGGCTGGAAGGTGGCCGTCCGCCTGGTAGATGAGAACAAGGGAGACCCTTCGGCTTATGCGCCGGCTGGTTCCAGCGAGTTCAGCTTTCTCTATATTCCTTATACCGCCAACAACCTGATTGGCGCCCAAATCACCGGAGCGACGGGTGCCACGGTTCACTCCGCTGGTAACTTCACCGTGACCCGTCTTTCGACCGGGCGTTATTTGCTCTCGCTCCCGGGCAAGCAGGACACCAACGGCATGTTCCTCCTGCAACCGGTCGGCACGGTTCCCGGCAACCCGGCCCTGGTGGACAATAATACGCTCACCTACGCCCCTTCGACGAATGGCTGGATTGTTGAATCCCGCATCGTGGAACCCGGCGCGGGACCCGGTGGATTCGATGCTTATACACTCCGCGATTCGGACTTCTATTTCGCCTGGGTGGATTTCACGAATCCCGTCACGCTGGCGGCCTTGCCAGCGGCGCCCAAGCTCACCGCCACGGCTTCGGCCGGCGGCGTGACGATCTCCTGGCCGGCCAGCGTCACCGGCTTCACGCTCCAGAGCACCGACGTCCTCGTCGGTGGCAGCTGGACCACGGTCGCCGGTGTGGCGAACAACTCGGTGACGGTTGCCAGCCCGACGGGCAATCGGTTCTACCGCCTGATCCAATAATTTGATCCGTGAATGCCACCGCCTGGATGGGTGATGGCATATCTTCCGTTTAAAAAAGGGAGAACGGGCGGGGCCGGTGCTTTTCCGTGTGTGCATCGCGTCCCGCCCGTTTGTTCAAGAAATCGGTCCCCTTCACAGTTCTGTGAAGGGGACCGATTTCTTGAACATAGGGGGAAACGACAGCCCAGTATGGGAAGCGGGGTAATCGCTTGCAAAATTGGGCCCATTCATCATTTTTCCAACCCGAGCCGACAAATTCCGGGAGTCTCTATGAAAGACCAGCTTGATCCTCGGGTGGATGCCTACATCGCGGAGGCTGCACCCTTCGCGCAGCCCATACTTCGGCATTTGCGCCAGCTTGTTCACCAGGGCTGTCCAGCCGCGAAAGAGAACATTAAGTGGAACCACCCGCATTTCGAATATGGCGGCATGTTCTGCCACTTCGCAGCGTTTAAGGCGCATTGCAGTTTCGGATTCTGGCACCAGGAAATGATGGCCGTCATTGCCAAGGATGGGGGAAAATCGGAATCCGCCATGGGCCAATTCGGTCGCATCGCCACGCTCGAGGATTTACCGGACGATCGCACGCTGCTTCGCTATATTGCCACCGCGGCAAAACTGAATGAATCGGGCAAACCGGCCCGGCCCCGTCCGGCGCCGAAGCCCAAGGTCGAATTAGTGGTGCCGGATGACTTGGCGGCCTTGCTCAAGAAGAACAAGAAGGCCGCGGCCACCTGGGATAAATTCAGCTATAGTCATCGCAAGGAATACCTGGAATGGATCACCGAAGCAAAGCGGGAAGAGACCCGGCAAAAGAGGCTCGCCACGACCGTTGAATGGTTGAACGAGGGCAAAGGGAGAAATTGGAAATATGAAAACTGCTAGCGGGCCCGAAGCCTGCGCGCCCCGCAAGAGCCGAGGGCGCGTGGACATTCTCCGTAACACCGCCCATCGAGGCGGAAAAACCGTGACGGTCATCACGGGCTTCAAGGGCATAGGGCTGCCGGAAAAAGAGGACCTCGCGAAAAGGATGCAAAAGGCCTGTGGCACGGGCGGAACCGTGAAAGACGGCCGCATCGAGATCCAGGGCGACAAGCGCCCGGAAGTGGCGAAGATTTTGATCGAAGCGGGTTTTCAACCGGTGATGGCTGGAGGGTGAATGGGCTAAGACGAACGCGATAGCGTCATGGAGTGCGGGGGCAAAGCGTAGCGACGACACCGCTTTGGCGAGGGGTGTTGTCTTAATCAACCAGCATCGTTATCGAAGTCCCATGGCATACCAAAGCGGTGTCGCGCGTTGCTTGCCACCGCACTCCATGACGGCAGGCGTTCTCGTAAGCTCGTGAAATAGCCGCAGCTTTTGTAGTCACTTCAGGTGCTCGGGGGGTCGAATACCTCGACTCCTTCCCTCGTCTCACTTTTTCGCCGGAAACTGACCCCTACGTGGAGCTTTTTCCGATTTCACTTTGGGACGATTGGATTTTCGCAAACGAATGGCACGCATTGACTTCCCGTTGCTTTCGCGGGGCCGGGACTGGGCCACCGCCTTTTTGGGTTTGGCGTGGGCATGTTTCTGCCTGCACGCCAGCACTGAGAGCAAAGTCCGTTCGTTTATCGACAAGCAGTGCCTTGATTGCCATGACGCCGATTCCAAAAAGGGCGGCCTGGATCTTACCAGCCTGAAGTTTGACCTGTCGTCGCCGAAGGATTTCGCGACATGGGTGACGGTGCATGACCGGGTGAGTTCCGGCGAAATGCCACCGCCAAAGAAGAAAACTCGCCCTGAACCGCGTGACGTGGCGGCGTTTACGAATACGCTGGCGAAGGTTCTGGTTGCCACGGAGGAAGCGCAGACCGAAAAGCAGGGACGCGCCACCCAGCGGCGGCTGAATCGTTATGAGTACGAGGAAATCCTGCGTGACCTGCTTTCGATGTCTTATCTGGAGGTCAAAGGCTTTCTTCCCGAAGACACCACCTCATACGGCTTCAACAAGGTGGGCGATGCGTTGGATGTCTCGCACGTACAGATGGCGCGCTACTTGAGCGCTGCCGATTTCGCGCTGCGCAAGGCCATGGCTTCGCAGATCAAGGCCCCGGAATCGCAAACGAATCGGTTCTATGCCTGGGACCAGGGTGAGTTCTTTGGAGCCATCAAACTGGAAGGACCACTGGAACGCCGGACTTTCCCGCTGGTGGGTCTGGATCTGCAGACCAACCTGATGGCGATGGAGCATCCCAAGCGGGCTGCCGAACCTGACCAAGCCACTCGGGACAGGGAAGGGATGGGAGTGGTGGTCAGCACCTATGAACCCACGGAGATCCGCTTTGGACGTTTTCGGGCGCCGGTTTCCGGGCGGTATAAGCTGCGTTTCGCAGCCTACAGTTTCTGGATTGATCCCAAGTTCAAGCGGGTGACGGAAGGCCGCCGCGATGAGCCGGTGACGATCTACTCGGACTCCGACCCACGGATCCTGCGCAAGCTCGGGAGCTTCGATATCGACCCCACACCGACGGTCCGGGAACTGGACGTCTACTTACAGCGCGGTGAAACCATCCGGCCGGACGCTGCGCGGCTGCATCGCTCGCGTCCGCCGGATCATAAGAATCCACTCACGACGCCCGAAGGAATGCCCGGGGTGGCGTTTCAATGGATGGAAGCCATTGGGCCGATTGTCGATCAGTGGCCGCCCGCAGGACACCAATTGCTCTTTGGCGATTTGCCGATGGAGCAGCATTCGCAGACCAATAGTGCCCGGAGAAAACGGGTGACCACCAGCGTTGAGGTCTTCTCCGATCATCCGGAGCAGGACGCGGCCCGGCTGCTTCGGACCTTCATGGATCGGGCTTATCGGGTGCCTGTGACCCAAGCCGACGTGGACCGTTTTCTCGGTGTGATTCGTGGAGCCCTGTCGGCAGGCAATAGTTTCACCGATTCCATGATCGCGGGGTACACAGCGGTGCTGAGTTCACCCGGTTTCTTATACCTCCACGAAGACAAGCCGGGTCGCCTGGATGACCGCGCCTTGGCGGAACGGCTCTCGTATTTTCTCATCAACTCCGCTCCCGACCGTGAGTTGCTCCAACTGGCAGAAACCAAGAAGCTCCACCGCTCGGAGGTTCTGCGCACCCAAACGGAACGGCTCTTGAACGATCCCAAGTCCCATCGATTTGTGGAGGCATTCCTGGACTATTGGCTCGATCTGCGCGTCATCGCCGCGTCGGCGCCGGACACGGAATTGTACCCTGACTACCAGCTTGACGATTTGCTGGTGGAGTCGATGACCGACGAGACCCAGCTCTTTTTAGCCGAGATGCTGCGCCAGAATCTCGGGGTGACGAATCTCGTTAATTCCGATTTTGCGATGCTCAACGAACGGCTGGCGAAGTTATACAATATCGATGGCGTCAAAGGCGTTGCGTTGCGGCGGGTTTCGTTGCCGAAGGGCAGTGTGCGCGGGGGCTTGTTGACCCAGGCTAGTGTTCTCAAAGTCACGGCCAACGGCACCTCCACCTCGCCGGTCAAGCGCGGGGCGTGGATCATGAGCCGTATCATCGGCAAGCCACCGCCTCCTCCCCCCGCCGCTGTTGCGGCGGTGGATCCCGATATCCGGGGTGCCACCACCATTCGCGACCAACTGGCGAAGCATCGGACCCTGGAATCGTGCAATGCTTGCCACCGCAATATCGATCCAGCCGGATTTGCGTTGGAGAGCTTTGACGTCATGGGCGGCTGGCGAGATCGATATCGGTCCGTGGGCAAGGGGGATCC
>DATJII010000074.1:0-63840 GCA_035493435.1 Candidatus Limnocylindria bacterium
TGGGCGTCCTGGTGGAAAAGCTCTCAGGGCCGATGCTCGCTCCCGATGGAAAAACCACGCTCCACTACCTGAATGTTCTCCCCGACTTTACCAACAATTGGGACTTGGCGGTGGCCGTCTTCATCATGCCCGTGGCGGTCCAGTGGTGGGCCACCTGGTACCCAGGGGCGGAACCCGGCGGTGGAAGTTATATCGCCCAACGGATGCTCGCCTCCAAATCGGAAAAGGACTCCCTGGGAGCGGTCCTCTTTTTCAATCTCGCCCACTACGTCCTCCGCCCCTGGCCATGGATTCTTGTAGGCCTCTGCTCGCTCCTGGTTTACCCGAAGCTGTCCGATATCCAGACGGCATTTCCCAACCTGGATCCGAAACTGTTGGGGCACGACATTGCCTATCCCGCCATGTTGAAGTTCCTGCCCGTCGGCTTCGTTGGGCTAATGGTCGGGGGACTCATCGCCGCCAATTCTTCGACGATCCTGACCCATTTGAACTGGGGGGCCTCGTATCTGGTTCACGATTTCTACCGTCGCTTCGTCAAACGGGACGGAACCGAGAAACACTATGTCACGGTGGGACGCCTCACGACCGTTTTACTTTTTCTCTGCTCGTCCGGGGTGGTGTTCCTCATGGATAGCGCCAAGGATGGTTTTGATATCCTGCTCCAAATCGGTGCGGGCACTGGGCTACTCTACCTCCTTCGCTGGTTCTGGTGGCGGATTACCGCGTGGTGCGAAATAGTGGCCATGGTCAGTTCCTTCGTGATCTCGATCGGATTTCTCTGGCTGCGAAAACACGGCTACCCAGATCTGGGAACCTCCACCGCCCTGTTGCTTACGTCAGCCGGCACCACCCTCTGCTGGGTGATCACCGCCTACGTGGGCCCGAAAACAGACCCCGCCATCCTGGCCTCCTTTTATAAGAAAGTCCGTCCTTTTGGCCCCGGATGGGCCCCGGTTCGCCAACAACTCGGCCTCACCGAGGCCAGTCGAACCTCACAAGCGGACAACGTACCCTTGGCCTTGTTGGCTTGGACCTCCGGTTGTGCCACCATCTGGTCGTCTCTCTTCACCGTCGGCAACTTTCTCTATGGACGTACCGCTTACGCCCTGGGTCTGCTCGCAGTATTCGCGGTTAGTGGATGCGTGCTGCTATGGGTAATTAACCGACTTTGGGCAAAGCCTGGTCGGCCAGCCTAACTCCCCCCACTGGCCCGGAAGATTCAGTGCTTGACGTTGTTCTACTGTGTAAGAAAGGTGCCTGCAGATGAGCGAGCCTCAGAACCAGACGGCCACCCCGGCGGACCGGAAATCGGAAAAACAACCAGCGCTTCCGCGGGCTTGGCTCATTCTTCTCAAGAGCCTCATCATACCCGTCCTGGTTTTCATTTTCTATGCCGCTGCGCCAGGATGGCTCAACTATCGCCTGCAATCGGGTTTCCTGAAGAGCATCGACGAAAACACGGAAACCACCTTGGTCGCCAAACAGCAACAGGAGGAAATAGTCGGACGCCTGGACTTTGGCTCAGTTTGCGAACAGGCGCCGGCGGACTTGCAATCCCTCGCCGAACATCTCGAAAAGAGCGGAGTTTGCGGCCAATTCCAGCGGCTTCGCTGGGGATTCTGGGCCTCCACGCTGCTGCTCGCGACCCATGCCTTGGGTATTTCAATACTGTCACTATTCAACCCGTTCGCCCGCCGGTCACAAGGCCATTTGATTTTTTACTATAGACAAGGCTGGCGGCTTACCATGGCGCTCGCCATTTTCCAGGTATTCCTGCTTACGCCGCTGCTAACCTATGCCGCGTTCGAGTTTACGGTGCTCCTGGCGGATCGCTATTATCCTCAACTCCTGTTCGTTATCGGGCTTTGTGGACTGCTGGGTATCTGGACCAGCGCGAAGATTCTACTGGCCAAAGTTCCTCTGGAGTTCACCGAGACCCTCGTCCGCGAAATTACGCCACAAGACTCTCCGGAATTATGGTCGGCCGTGCGCCAAGCCGCCAAGGACCTGCAAACCTCCCCGCCGGATCATATCATCGTCGGAGCCAAGGCCTCCTTTTTCGTGACGGAACTGGCGGTTAAGTACGGAACCGGACGCGTGGAAGGAAAGACCCTTTTCCTGTCTTTCCCCCTGCTTCGACAACTCACTGAATCGGAGGTCCTGGCCGTGGTCGGACATGAGTTGGGCCATTTTATGGGTGAGGATACCCGCATGACGCGGGAGTTCTTCCCTTTGCGTATGAAGACCCGCGCCACGATGGTTGCCATGGCGCGGTCCGCCTATGCCGGGTGGACAAGTCTTCATCTGGTGGGATTCTTCGATTGGAGTTTTGAGGCTGCCGAAAGCCAGGTATCACGCGAACGTGAGCTTCTTGCCGATCGCATCGGCGCCCGGCTCACTTCTCCCGGGCTCTTCGGACGCACTCTGATTAGACTGCATGTTCTGGGTGAGGCCCTGAATCGAAGCATTGAGGATAGCATCAAGAACCGGGCGCCTATTCCCTTGAACATGGCATTGCATGGAGTGGTGCGTGATAAGCTCATGCCCGATTCGGACTATTGGGCACGCTTGTTCGAACAAAAACTGCCGCACCCGCTTGATTCCCATCCTTCCCTCCGGGTTCGTTTGGAAGCGTTGGGAGTGCATCCCGACACTTCAGAGGCCCAATCGATGTCCACCGAAGTTGTGGAATCGGCTTATACCCGTTGGTTCGGCGACCGTGACCACCTGTTCGCCCAGATCACTGAGCAAGCTACTGCGGCCATTGGCAAGGCCCAGTCACAGTCGGAAGTCGCCCAAGCGAATTACCAGACCGAAGAGGGACGGGAGCTATTAAACCGTCACTTTCCACCGAAAAAATGGTTCGTGAAGCCCAGCCGCCTTCACAGCACTACCACCGTCATGGGGTTATTGGCGTTCTTATGCCTGGTACCCGCTTTCTTCGCGGAAGCCCGCCAATTCCTCCCTGTCTTGTGCGTTCTTGCCTTGGTGCCCATAGCCGCGATCGTCATCGCCTGGAAACGACATCATCGAGGAGTCCTCTCGCTCAATGCCAGTGGCATGGAATACTCCGGATGGAACCAGTCCTTGCTCTTTCAGGACGTGGCGTCTCTTGCTGGTCAGAACCATTCCGGCACCGTGGTCCTGACTTTTCATTTGAAGGAAAAGCAGTTTCCCCGCTGGAAATGCGCACTGCTTCGCTTTCCCAGCAAGTCGTTTACCTTGCCCATCAGCGGCTATAACGAAAAACCGATGCCAATCGCAGAGACCATCTTCCGCTATTATCATCGCCAACTTCCCGTAGCCGCCGAAGAAGCCAGTCCGGCTTCGCTCGACTGACCGAAATCCCTTCCGCATGACGCAAGCTCGCGTCGTTCGTTACCAATCGCCTATTCCACCACCCATTCCTGCGGTTGCGCTTGATTCTCGAATCGCACCCAAAGCAGTCCCTCCTTGGCCGAGTACTCAAAGGTCGTGATGGATTGGCCTCCGAGTTTGACGGATTGCGGCGCTTTCTTGGCCGCCAATAGCACCACACTCGGCGTGTTGGCTACTCCCTCACTCACCCAGGAATTTTTCGCGCCCTTGATCGGCAGCGTCTTACCGGCAGACGCCAGCAGGCTTCCATCCCGTTTCGGTGCGGCATCCAGGTCCAGCAGGAAATACCGCGACCGGGGAGCCAGTTGGATTTCGGTTTGAACCTTCAATTGCGGATCGAAAAGGTTCACCCATCGGCCCTTGAGGACCTTGGCATCTCCGCCAATGGATTCATCAAGCCCCGCCGCGATGACGTAGGGGCCCCGGCGGAGCAATAAATAATTGGTCTCACGCCAGGCCAGTCCCCCCCTCGCCGCCCCGGCTTTGGCAGCCAATACGATTGGCACATCTCCGTCCACCCGATTCGCCAATACCGCCGGGTTGGTCCGAATCCAGGCTACCCCACCCTTGCCAATCGGGTGAAAAGCAGGGGTGACTTCGGTTGCCGCGAACGGAGGCGTGAACCCCAGTTGGGCGAATAAATGCTCACGCGGATTGGCAAACGCCAAACCATTCGTATTCCACCAATCCCGAACGCGGTTGAAGGGATCGCCATCGTCATCGCAGAAGATCAATTCCCCGCCTTTCTTGACCCAACCCGCCAAGGCGGTGTGAACATCGGGAGTGAGCGGCTTCATCCCGTGATAGCTCAGGAGCAACACTTTCGCGTTATCGAGATAATGTGGCAGCGTGACATTTTCCAACTGTACCGGCATCACGGGAATGCCGCGTTTCAGCAACGGCATGGCCAGGCCATAAACCCCTCCCAGATGCTCATCGCTGGGTGAAGGCGCGCCTCGTTCAAACATGAGCGAATCTCCCACCAGTACTCCCACCCCGGAGGTGCCGGCATCCCATTCGATCTTCTTCTGTTTCAGGTCGTTGAGCGAGTTGATTACCGTTTGCAGCTCCGTTGCATACTCAGGCGGCATACCCTTCCGGTCCTTGGCTCTCCGGGGATATTTCCCGCCGAAGACTCGCTCCGGCCAGGGTGTCACCTCAAATTGGGTCACTTCCGGTTGCAGCAGAGAAGCCACGAGCGTCGATTCCCAATTCGAGCGGTAATCCTCCCAGTCATGCTGGGGATCGTCCTCAATCGGGTCGTTCAAATACCAAATCGTTCGCCCCGTTGACCGGACCAGATTTTGCATGGATCCGTATTCCAGAAAGGCCGTCTCAAAGGTCCGCTCCGCCACCTTGCCTCGATACGAATTCTTCGTGCGCGCCGTGCCCGTCCAGACTTGGGCGATATAACCATCGCACCCTTGGAGCCGGGCCAGGCTCGATTCGGGACTCACAATATGCCAGCTCGCGTAGTTCAGCAGCGAATGGGTCGGCACGTAACACCGCACCTTGCGCCCGGTTCTGCCATTATACTCGTGGACATAATCAAAAACCTGCTGGAGCGCCCGGCGGTAGAGAAAATACTTGAGTTTGGAAGCCCGCCATTGCGCATCGGCCGATTCATGCGGCGCTTGCCATGGTTCGCCGTAATAGCTCTGCCACTCTCGCTTAAATCCACCCGAATAACCCCCGTTCACCCAGAATTCAGGTTCCTCCAAGTGAATCGCCTCTGCCCCCGCGTCCAGTGCTCGTTGCACGCCTACGCACAAATACTTGCCGTAGTTGGTCCCGGGCGACATGTAGTAGACGTCCCCGCCATGGCCAATTTTCTTCCCGTCTCGTACCGTCTGCGCTTCATCCTCGTGGTTGATGCCGTCAAACCGCCCGTAGAGATAATCCTGGTACTCGCCCCACGCGACCCCGGTCATCACGTGAATGCGATATCCGTGGTCTCGCCAGGTCTGGATGCGGCTGGGCAGGTTCGTCCCGATTCCATAAACGATCGCGACGTCGGATCGCAGGTTCCCCAACCCGCTCCAAGGTTGGCTCGTTTGAAAGCAGGTCCGTTCCTGGACCTGCGCCGGATCCGCTGCAAAAGGACTTACTGATTGCGCCACGGCAGCACTCACCAGGGCTAACCCCACGCTCAGGATGATCGATAACCTGCAAAGCATTGAACGACAGACGAAGTGAAGTTCCGGGTTACTCAATTGGGGATTTTTCGCTCTCCCGCCAAATCATTACGCACTACGAATCGAAATGAATCACCGTGGACCCATTAGCTGAGTCATTACTCCCATTATTCCCATCAATTCCCATTCTCCTCTTGAAAGCACCCCAATAAAATGGTACGCTATGCGTACCATTTAACCATGGCCACTCTCTCACCACCAGCTAGCACCTTCGAAACCGCGGGCCGTTGGTATCGCCAAGCCTCTCGCCTGACCAAACGGTTGCGCGCCGGTCGTCCCCGTGACAGTCCAGGCCTCTCAAAACTTGGGATTTTGGCCCACCTGCACCAACACGGCGCGTCTTCCGCAAGCGCTGTCGCCGAGTATTTGGGCCTCCAGCCTCAATCGCTCACTCGACTGCTCGCTGCGATGGAACGAGACGGATTGATCTCCCGGGGTGTCGAAGAAACGGATCGTCGTAAAAGCCGTCTGGCAATCACCGAGGCCGGGACCCGACTGCTGGCGAGCGATCTCGATGAACGAAAACTGCGGCTGGCCACATCCATGGCACAACTCCTCAGCCCGACGGAACAGGAGATGTTGCGGATTGCCATCACGCTCATGGAACGCTTGATGCCCCTGGGTGAATCGCCGGTTCACTCCCCGGCGACCATCCGCTCTGCCTCCGAAATTTGCCGGCCTCCGAACCACGACTCCGCCTCTTCTAATCCCATGCAACCATATATCAGCAGCATCACTCTGGGCGTGACCGATCTCGCCCGCGCCATTCGCTTCTATCGTGACGGACTCGGTTTCCCAACCCAGGTGGAGGAGGGGGCACCCTTTGCCTTCTTCACGACCAACGGAACCCGACTGTCCCTCATCCCGCTCGAGCGTCTCGTTGCTTATATTGGCCCGGGCACTCAAACCGCCCCAGGGCACTTTGGAGGCCTGACCCTCACACACCATGTCCGCGAAAAGGAACACGTGGTCCAAGTGCTGGCCCAAGCCGAACGAGCGGGCGCCACGCTTGTCAAACCCGCCCAAAAAACCTTCTGGGGAGGATATAGTGGCATCTTCTCCGATCTCGACGGCTACCTCTGGGAAATCGCCTGGGGTCCCATGTTCAAATTCGATGAACAAGGCGCCCTCCTGTTTTAGGCTGCCACACTCATTACTCCCCCCACTTCCCACTATTCCCGTTGCCTCCCACCCTCACTGGCAAGCCTCACACACGCCACCATTCCTCATCGCTTCTATCGAGCAGACCTCCCGCCTGGCCGCGTTCGCGCCAGGCACAATTTCAACCCGCTTGCTCTCCCGGTGCCCCGAATCCATCGCACTTCGATTCAAGGTCCGCAGATAATAGGTCGTTTTCAAACCCCGTTCCCACGCCTCCCGGTAGACAAAACTCGCCGCCCGGGCGTCGTTATCGGCCAGCCAGAGATTCGTGCTTTGGGCTTGGTCGAGCCACTTCTGCCGCACCGCAGCGCATTGGAGGATCCAGGTGGGCGCGATCTCAAACGCCGTCTTGTATAGCCGCTTCAACGGATCAGGTACCCGGTCAATCTGCTGGATACTGCCGTCGTGCGCCTTCAATTCGGCGCGCAAGGCGTCATCCCACAATCCCAAGGCCATCAGGTCGCGGATCAAAGGATCGGTCGTCCGGATGAAATCGCCGCTGAGATTCGATTTGGTGTGGATATGTTTATAGACCGGCTCGATGCACGGGGCCGAACCCATGATGTTTGAGATCGTCGCGGTGGGAGCGATGGCCAGACAGTTCGAATTGCGCATGCCATGCTGCCGGATCTTCGCCCGCAGGACATCCCAATCGAACCGGGCACTCCAGTCTACCCGCAGGGATACACCTCGTTCCCTCTCCAACAGGGTCAGTGTATCCAAAGGCATTAGACCACGATCCCATTTCGAACCCTTGAACGAGGGATAGGCACCACGCTCACGGGCCAGTTCCGAGCTCGCCTCATAGGCGTAGTAGGCCACGGCCTCAATGATCTCATCATTGAAGGCCACCGCATCGTCGGAATCGAACGGTATCCGTTTCACGTAAAGCGCATCCTGCAATCCCATCACTCCCAGTCCTACCGGACGGTGTTTCATATTCGACGTTCTCGCCGCGTCGACCGGGTAGAAATTCAGGTCGATCACATTGTCGAGCATGCGCATGACCGTCGAAACGGTGGTTCGCAGTTTCGGATGGTCGATCTCCCCCGCGGGCGTCAAATGCTCGGCCAAATGGATCGAAGCCAGGTTGCAGACCGCCACTTCGTCCATCGAGGTGTTCAGGGTGATCTCGGTGCAAAGATTCGAATTGTGGATCACGCCCGCATGGTCCTGCGGACTGCGAATATTGCAGGGGTCTTTGAAGGTAATCCACGGGTGCCCCGTCTCAAAAAGCGCCTCCAGCATCCTTTTCCACAGCGCCAGGATTCTCACCTTTTTTCCGAACAACACCCCCTCTTCCACCATGGCTTCGTAATGCTTATATCTTTCCTCAAATGCCCGCCCGTAGAGTTCCGCCAGGTCCGGGGTTTCATTGCTGCGAAACAGGGTCCAAACGGTGTCCTTGGCAAGAACCCCATCGGCGATGCCCTTGAGGCGCTTCATGAACAGGTCCGGAATCCAATGCGCCGTGTTCATATTATGGGTCCGACGGCGGTCGTCTCCAGTCTCTTTTCGGAGGTCGAGGAAATCCTCGATGTCCGTATGCCACAGTTCCAGGTAACTGCACAGCGCCCCCGGGCGTTTGCCCCCTTGGTTCACCGCCAGGGCGATGTCATTGCTTACCTTGAGGAACGGGATGACCCCACTGGATTCCCCGTTGGTTCCATGAATATGAGCCCCGGTTCCGCGCACGGCCGTCCAGGAACACCCCAAGCCGCCCGCCCACTTGGACAGCATGGAAAAACGCCGCCACGTTTCCGTGATATCTTCAATGCTGTCCCCGCAATAGAGTAGGTAGCAACTGGAAAGCTGGCTATGACGGGTCCCGGCGTTAAACAGTGTGGGTGTTGAACTGCACGCGCGGCGGCTGCGGTAGACCTGGTAGAATTCTATCGTTCGACGTTCCTTCTCCGCCTCGGCCAGTGCCAGCCCCATGGCTACGCGCAGCCAAAATATCTGGGGAGACTCCAAGCGGCGCTTCCGTAAGTCGACCACCGAAGTCCGGGCATGGATGAGATAGCGATCATAAAGCGTTTGCAGGCCCAGGAAATCAAACTGCAGGTCGGCATACGGATCCAACGCCTCGGCCAGCTTGGTGAGATCAAGTCCGGCCATGCGTGGGTCGAGCAATCCCAGTTCGATGCCCTGCGGGATATAGGCTAGAAACGCCCGCCGATGCGCATCCTTCAGGCGTGCCATGCCGTCCGCCACCTTCCATGGCAGCGTCTCCTCATAGATAAATGTCAGGAGAATGCGACCTGCGAAGAACCTGCTGTCGGCATCCAGATCAAGCATGGTCTTGGCATTCAAGACAATGGTGTCGCGCCGCTCTTCCTCCGCGAGGTCCAGGGATACACTGCGTAAAAGGCGTTCGACGAGTTGCTCTTCCTTCAACACCAATTCCAAACCCAACCGGGCAAAGGAAACCCGCGCACGGACATCGGCCAGAAGTTCGTGCGGAACCAGTTCCGGTTGCTCCGCGCGGGGAATCTGTCGAAGCAATTCCGCCTCCCTCAAGGCTATCCGACGCGCCCGTTCGCGGGCGTGGGCCAACGCCACCTTGGGATAAGCGAGTTCAATGAGGAGATCCTCAATCAGCGCACAAAGGTCTTCATGGTGCAACAGCGAGGGCCGATCCTCGCGTAGCCGGAATTCCACTTCCGCACGAACCTGCGCCGCCAACTTGCTCGCTGGCTCTCCCGCCAACACACAAGCGCGCTGGACTGCATCTTCGATCTTGTCTCCCCGCCACGGGGCCAGTTGCTCCGGTTCACCCGGCAACGACGGCTCAATAATGCGTGGTAATTCAGGTGACGGCGCAATTGCCGGAAGAAACAGTTCGGTGGCGGACATGATTTGCGAGTTGGATTCCTTGGTATAAAAAAGGGGAGCGGCCCCGTCGCCCGACGAGGCCGCCAATTCATAAGATTAGTGCGCCGCCGCTGCTGGCTGCGTAAGGCGGACCTTCCGCATCTGGTGCGCTGCTTCCACCAGGTTGGCCAGTGCTGGCGCTACTTCTGCCCATCCTCGCGTTTTCAGCCCGCAATCGGGGTTCACCCAGATATTTTCTGCGGGCAAGACTGCTGAGGCTCTCAGCAACAGTCGCTGCATCTCCTCCGCCGAAGGAACCCGTGGTGAGTGAATATCCCACACCCCGGGCCCCACTTCCGCTGGATAACGATAGGTCTCGAATGCTTCCAATAACTCCATGTTCGATCGTGAGGCCTCGATCGAGATGACATCGGCGTCCAGTGCGGCGATGGAATCGATGATGTCATTGAATTCGCAATAGCACATGTGCGTGTGGATCTGGGTCTCGTCGCGTGCCACTGCCGCCGTGAGCCGGAAGGCACCGACGGCCCATTCAAGATACGCGGGCCATTCGGCACGCCGCAGCGGAAGCCCTTCGCGCAAGGCCGGCTCATCAATTTGGATGGCC
Source organism: Candidatus Limnocylindria bacterium (assembly GCA_035493435.1). Taxonomy (GTDB): domain Bacteria; phylum Verrucomicrobiota; class Verrucomicrobiia; order Limisphaerales; family UBA9464; genus DATJII01. The sequence continues at coordinate 10,177 of DATJII010000074.1, forward strand.
GCGAGCCCCGCCCGATCCAGATCCTCAACTTCGTCTCGCAAGGCCAGGGCGATTTGCCATGCGGTTTCGGATCGCGGCTGGTCATCCCGTACAAAGCTCCACTGCAGGACTGTCACCGGCCCCGTCAACATTCCCTTCATCGGTTTCCGGGTCAGCGATTGCGCATAGGCCGACCACCGCACGGTCATCGGGTCCGCGCGAGACACGTCGCCATAAATAATAGGCGGCTTCACGCAACGGGACCCGTAACTCTGCACCCACCCGTTCTCGGTAAAAGCGAAGCCGGCCAATTGCTCGCCAAAGTATTCCACCATGTCGTTGCGCTCGAATTCCCCGTGGACCAGCAAATCCAGCCCGATGTCCTCTTGAAAGCGGATGGCCTTGGCCGTTTCCTGTTCCAGGAAACGATCGTAGTCCCCTTGGGACACTGTTCCTTCGCGCCAACCTGCCCGCATCGACCGTATTTCCTGGGTCTGGGGAAATGATCCAATGGTGGTGGTGGGAAACTCCGGCAAGTGCAGGCGCTCCCGCTGCCTGGCCTGGCGTTCCAGGAAGACCGACGGTCGCTTGAAATCCTTGTCTTGCACGCTATTGACGCGCCGTTTGACGGCCGGATTGTGGATCCGTCCGCTGGTTCTCCGGGACGCCACGACCCGCTGATTATATTCATTAGCCTCCAGGGTTGCGCTCCCATCCAACGTTCCTGCGAGTTGAACTACCTCCGTGAGCTTTTCGTCCGCAAAGGCGAGCCAACTCTTCAGCTCCGGATCCAACCCCGGCTCGTTGCGCAGGGTAACCGGCGAATGCAGCAGGGAGCAGGAAGGGGCAACCCAGAGGCGCGCAGGCCCGATCCGCGCCAAAACCGGGCGCAGCAATTTCAGGGACCGGGTGTAATCGTTGCGCCAGATATTGCGTCCGTCGACCACCCCCAGTGACAACACTTTGTCCGCCGGGAGCTTCTCCACCAACATCGGTACTTCCCGGACGCCACGCACGGCGTCAAAATGCAATCCGGCCACCGGCAGCGCGGCAAACGTATCGAGGTTCTCTCGCAATTCGCCAAAATAGGACGCCACCTGCAAGCGCAAACCCGGCGCTGCCGCACCCAGGGCGCGGTAGGCCATGATCAAGGCGTGTCGCTCCGCTGGCTCCATATCCAGAGCCAGCACGGGCTCATCGAATTGCACCCAGTCAGCACCCTGGCTGGCAAGCCGCCTGAGCACTTCCCCGTAGACCGCCAGCAATCGGGGCAATAGGGTTAGAGGCGAGAATTCCGGAAATCCAGGCGCTTTCCCCAGTCTAAGAAACGTCACTGGCCCGACCAGGACCGGTTTGGTTTTCAAGCCCAGCGAGAGCGCCTCGGCAAATTCGGCGAATGGTTTTTCCGACGAGATGTTGAACTTCGTCTCCGGCTCGAATTCAGGCACCAAATAATGATAATTGGTGTCGAACCACTTGGTCATCTCCAGTGCCGTGGTGGACGCGCAACCGCACTCGCGAACACCGTGGCTTTCCCGGGCCGAACCACGGGCCATCCGGAAATAAAGCTCCAGGTCCACCGGTCCGCCCTTCCAACCAAAGCGGGGCGGAATGGCTCCCACCAGGGCACACGTGTCCAACATATGATCATAAAGGCTGAAGTCATTGGAAGGCAGAACGTCGATGCCCGCTTCTTTTTGCCTTAACCACGCCTGGCTGCGTAGCGACTTCGCTTCCGCCAGCAATTCCGCCTCCGTCTTGCCGCCTTTCCAATAGGCCTCGGTGGCCCGTTTCAATTCCCGTCGTTCCCCAATGCGGGGATAACCCAGATTCTGGGTATGGATCTTCTCCATGATGTTAGCCTCTCTGCGAGAGACAGCCGGAGACTATCCGGTCCGCTCCCATGCTTCATTGGTGCGATGAAGTTTGTCGTGGCAACCGCACTTGCCGCCACGCCATGAGCGCTGGTGGACAGATGTTCGGACTCCGAGCCTCGCGTCCTCCGGTTTCCCGAAGGATACCTTTCCTCCTCCCGCCTTCGCCAACGCGTGCGCGCCGACTGGCCTTGGGATTCGTTGCTCGATACCGCAGCGCAACTGTGGCCGGTTCTCACGGCCTTCCCTGTACCCACCTGCGTTTCAAGAATCACCCACACGGGTGATCCCAAATCGTTTTGAAAGAACCGAATCTATATCCCTTCACAAACCTTTGTCCCTCGTCCGGCCTCACCCCCGAAGGGGAGAGGGAGAAAAAGGCACGGCGTCTCCGTGGGGCCTATCGCGGGGAGGAGCGTTTGCAAACTTGAGCAAATGATTTGGCCTGGAGCGTCAATCTCCTCCCTCGCCCCTTGGGGGGAGGTCCGGGGTGCAGGGGAACCCCAGTCCTCCGCCACACGAGACCCACCCTCAAACCAAATCCTCCTCCGCCGTGTTCTTCACACTCCCACCCGTCTGGTACTCCGTCACCCTGGTCTCGAAAAAGTTCTTCTCCTTCTTTAGGAAAATGACTTCATCCAGCCACGGAAAAGGATTGGTGGTCACGACCGAAAGCGGTGCGAGCCCCAGGCTCGTCAGGCGGCGGTCGGCATTATACTCCACGTAGGTCGTGAACTCCTGCCGGGTCATGCCGATGCCATCCTCCGGCAGGCAATCGTCGACAAAGTCTTTTTCCAGCGCCACGCCTTCCCGCATGAACTCACGCAACTCCTGGCGAAACTCCGGGGTCCAGATGTCGGGATTTTCCCGCACCAGTTCCGTCAACAAATAGCGGCCCAAGGCGATATGGTTCGACTCGTCCCGCAGCGTATATTGGAACATCTGTCCGATGCCGGTCATCTTGTTCTGGCGGTAAAGCGACAGGATCATCGCAAACAACCCGTAAAACTGGGTTCCTTCCATCACCTGGGTGATGCCAAACAAGGCCTTCGCAAACTGTTGTTTATTCGGCGTGAGGGTCAGGTCCAATCCGCGCTTCAAGGCGGGCAATTGCCGGGTGATAAATTCATTCTTCCTCCGAATGCTAGGGATATCGTTGAATTTCGCCGTCACTTCGTCCTGGTCAATATCCAGGCTTCCAATGATATGCAGGAGCGAATCCATGTGGATCGACTCCTCGGCAATCCAGCGCAACGTGGCGTGCTTCAGTTCCGCCGCAGTCAAATTATCCTCGATGGCATGGAGCACACTATCGCCCACGATGCCCTCCGCCGCGCTGAAGTAACCCGCTCCCATCTCGATAATCCATCGCTCCTTCGGCTTCAAGGTGCGGGAATTCCACTGGACACAGTCCTTGGTCATATCAATGACGTCCGGCTCCCAATGGTTCGCCTTCATCTGTTTATACAGCCGATAGGCTTCGGGATACTTCAGCGGCAGGACATTGAGTTCAGCCGTGCGCAGGCCATTGATGACTCGCTTGGCTTCCTTGCGCTCGCGGGCTTTCTCCCGGTCGAGGCGAAACGACTTGCCCCGGAACTCGTAAACGACGAAACGCCCCTCTTCCCTTTCGGAGTATTCCAACGTGGGCGTGGGGGCTCCCGGCGAGAGGTGGCTACCCGGCGCAATATTTTCAACAGTCATCTCGGCAAAATCCGGCTATGCGCCAACACAGCCCTAGGGTTCGCGACAAGGGGTAGAAAGCAAAAAGCCGCCCCACTTCGCGAGCATACGACGAGAAGCTCGCGACTGGAACGGCCAGCCGGCCTCCCCATCCGGTCCTTGGCGGGACCGCCGTGACCAAGCCCAATGCCCAGTCACACGATGAGAGCGAACAAGCAGGTCTTCTGGCTCTGAGGTCAATCTACTCCGCCCGCCTTACCGTCCCTCCGGAGAGGTACAGTGGCTCGTGGACGTTTCGTCGCTCATTACAGCGGCGCTACCGCGCGGGATTCTCACCCGCTTCCCTATTCTCCCCCGGTCGTAACCGGAGGCACTTGCACGCAAAACCACAATTACTTGTGGTCACTCAAAAAGAACGGCTCAACAGGTAGAATGACCACCCCAAAGGGTCAATCTCTTTTTCCAAGAGAATTTCGTACGTCCTGAACACTGCTGAGGGATCAATCGGACAATCTCGGGAACCCCTCAAAACCATTCGGCAACCGCACGCTAGATGCGGTTCACGAAGGATTTTTCGTCCGATCTGGCAAGCCACCAAGGCAGACGTAGACCATGCCCATTGTTTCACCGCTTGGTTCTTCTAACCGTATCTGCTATCCATCCCCGTTCATGCACGAAGTTGCGCCGGGCACGAGCCCATCCCTTCCCACCGTCTTGTTAAAGCCAGGCGACGCTGACCGCGTAGTCGCCGGACACCCTTGGATTTATGAGGGCGCGATCCTCCGCGTCACCCAAGCCATCGCGGACGGTGAAGTGGTTCAAGTCAAAGATCATCGGCAACGGCTGCTGGGCACCGGCGTTTTCAATTCCAAATCGAAAATCCATGTTCGGTTGCTCTCTCCCGAGCGCGAAGACCTCGACCAGGACTTTTTCGAGCGCCGCATCCGTGCGGCTGTTGCGGTTCGCGAACGCCATATGCCCGGCACCACGTGCCGCCGGGTGGTCAATGCCGAAAGCGACCGTCTCTCGGGCGTGATTGTGGACCAGTACGGCGACGTGTTGGTCCTGCAGATCAGCTCCTTGGGTATGGACCTCCGCAAGGCATTGATCGTGGCCGCCCTGCAAAAAGTCCTGAAACCGCGTGCCATCATCGAGCGTAGCGACGCCGGATCACGCAAGTTCGAGGGCCTCACCGAATCTTCCGGTCTCCTGGCCGGGGAACCTGTCGAGCGCATCGAAGCGACCGTCGGCGCCATCAAGTACGACATCGACCTCAAGGGCGGGCACAAAACGGGTATCTATCTAGACCAGCAACTCAATCATCTGGCCGTGGCGAAGTTTGCGAAGGATGCCGCCGTGCTCGATTGCTTCAGTTTCCTGGGGGGATTTGCCCTTCACGCCGCCCAGGCGGGTGCCCGGCATGTCCTCGGCCTCGACCAAAGCGAGGATGCTGTCGCCGCGGCCCGGGCCAACGCCCAGCGCCACGGGCTGGCCAGCTGCGAATTTGAAGCCGCCAATGTATTCGACTGGTTGAAATCGCACACGAGCGTCGCGCCCAACGAACGGCTGCTGCCCAAGTTCGATCTAATCATCCTGGATCCCCCGTCCTTCACCCGCAACCGCGCCGCGGTCGAGGACGCGCTGCGCGGCTATAAGGAAATCCACCTGCGCGCGCTGAAGCTCCTGAAGCCCAACGGCGTCCTGGCCACGTTCTGCTGCTCCCACCACGTCGACTCACGGCTGTTCGAGGACGTCATATTGAGCGCCGCCTTCGACACCCACAAGGTGCTCCGTCGCGTCGCCACCTATAGCCAGTCACCGGACCACCCGGTGGTTCCGAGCATCCCCGAGACCGAGTATCTCAAGGGGTACGCCTACGAAGTGCTGTCCTGATACCACACCGGGCGTCCGGCAACAAAGCCTGGACGCCCGTTTGGTTTCACGTCGTATTCGGCCTGCTCGGCTATTATTAGAATCCCGGGCAGGCGCCGTGCCGCCTCCCATGATTCCCCTTCTTCCCATACCTCCCATTCCACCAAGCCAAAAGCCATGGTAACCCCTATAGGGAAAGTGAAAAATCCGACGGGAAGTGGTAGAAGTTTGGAGCGAGTGAAGGGATTCGAACCCTCGACATTCACCTTGGCAAGGTGACGCTCTACCAGGCTGAGCTACACTCGCGCTCGAAACGAGGCCGATAGAATGCTAAAACCACCTTCCCGTTGCAAGAGCCGTTTGCACAATTCTTCAAAAAAAAACGGCGAGGCCCTTTCCAGACGTCGCCGACACTTCCACAAATCCGGTCTGTGATATTTTAAAAAGGCTCTTAGACTAGAGCTTGCAAGTCCTGCACACACCGCTCCAGGGCCTCAGCCTGCGAACGCAACCGTTGGGAACCCGTCATGGTTTCTCGCGATTTGCCCGCCGGATCCGCGGATACCGTGATCTCGTCCGCATTCATGAGGGTGATCTGGTCGACAAATTGATGAACTGCCCGCGCCCGTTCAACCATCACCGAGAGCCGTTGGCCCACCGAAGCGTAAATCTGCACCGAAGAATCCCGTCGTCGAATGCACTCTTCGTAAGTATCTGAGGTTTCACGAGCCACTCTGGCGGTGCCTTGGGCCAAGCTGCGCATTTCATCGGCAACCAAGGCAAAGCCCATCCCCGAGGAACCGTTCTTGGCGGCTTCCACAGCAGCATCCAAGGCCAGGACGTTGGCTCGCAATGCCACTTCATCAATGGTCCGGATGACGTGCGAAATCTCGTGTCGGACGACTGACTCTGAAGGTTCAGGCATCGGTTCATCTTTCGCCACGACTGTGGGAGCCAGCAGGCTGACCACTTCCGGCTTGCCTGGACGCGTCGGGCCAACGGGACTCGTCACCACATTTTCCACCGTGGCGGATCTCTTCTTCCCGTTCCACAAGCGCCCTCTCCCAAATTCCACGACGCCCGAAACAACCAACAACAAACCCAGCGCTCCGCCAGCCAAAGCTACTCCGGCTCCACCAAAGCCCGCCTCAAAAAAAACGGCTCCAGTATCAGGAGCGGGCGAAGTAACCGTAAGCTGCTGCACCGATCCACCCACGGAACCGGCGGACAACGAGGTGGAAAACAAGGTCAGGGCGGTAACGCCACCAACTACCAACCCCACCATGGAGCGGTTAAGTCCCCAGCGGCTGGGATGCTGACGACGATTGTCTTGGACTGGGGGGGATGAGATCGGTTCTCGTCCGATTTTTTCCCCTAAGGCAGCAGGTGCATTGGCAGGCATGGCTGGCGCAAATTGGATCTTAAAGTGAGGCACCCGATCAGCCCGGGCAAAACCCGGATTCAGGCGCTGTAATCGGCTGGCAGCAAATCAGTTGTAAGCCAGCTGATCGCCGTCTACCGCGACATGCATTGCATCGGCAGCATTGCGGTCGACCTTAAGCTCCACTGACACTTTTTTGCCGCACCTAACTCGTCCAAAAAACCGATCACTCGTCCTCGTTATCCGCTTCCATCTCCGGTTCCGGTTGGGTAGCTGGCAAGGTAAACGTAAAGCGAGCCCCCTGCTTCGGCACCGAATCAAGCGACACCGTCCCCCCGTGGGCCTGGACAATGTGTTTGACGATGCTCAACCCCAAACCGGTGCCTCCCTGCTCCCGCGATCGGGCGGTATCCACCCGATAAAATCGCTCAAAAACCCGTGCCGCCGCCTCTGGCGGAATCCCCGGCCCGTCATCGGCGACAGTCACTTCCACCCAATCACCCTGCCCCGACGGCGCCGCCCCCACCGTAACGTGCCCGCCCGTTTTACCGTACTTGATGGCATTATCGATCAGGTTCGACAGCACTTGCTGCAATCGATCGTAATCCGCGCGGGCATAAAGTTCATCCGGCACCTTATTGATCAACTCAATTTCCCGCGTCTTCGCCTTGGGCTCCAAATCTGAAAGGACCTCCGCTACCACCGTTTGCAGCGGCACGGTGTGGAAGTTAATCACCGCCTGGCCTGCTTCCAATTGAGAGAGGGTCAAGAGGTCCTCAATGAGAAAAATCAACCGATCCGTATGACGCTCAATGATATCGAGGAAGCGGGAACAGGCCCGGGGATCATCCTTGGCTCCCGACTTAAGTGTCTCGACGCTGCCCTTGATCAAGGACAACGGTGTTCGGAGTTCGTGACTCACATTGGCCACGAACTCGCGTCGGGTGTTTTCCAGTTGCTTAAGGCGGGTGGTATCGTGCAACACCAACAACGCCCCCTGAGGCTGTTTGCTCCCATCCCGCTTGAACGTTCCATTGACCTGCAGCCAGTGCATCGTTTCCCCGCTGATCTGGATCTCGCGGTCCGTAAAACTCTGCCCAGCGATCAGTTCTTCAGCCAGTTGCGCGAGCTCCAAGTGGCGGAAGGCCTCCATCAAGGTCAATCCCGCTGGACTGCGTGACAGGCCAAAAAAACGGAGGCAGGCGGCGTTGGCGAACACCACCCGGCCAGCCGGGTTCAAAAGCAGCACACCTTCGGTCATGCTGTCGAACATGGCCCGTTGACTCGATCCTGCCTCCGCCTCCGCTTCGTGGTGGTTCGCTACCGCACTGGAGAGCTGGCGCTGAATTTCTGAGACCCGTCCGTCCCGCGCCGCCAATTCATTGCGAAAATACCACCAACCGTAGGCGGCGCTCGCCACCAACAGGATTACAATGAGGGGCCACATGATATGCCGTACAACTCGGACAATGAACCGGTCAGGCGTTCAGTCTCAATTCTCGGAGAACCGGTAGCCCACCCCTCTTACCGTGTCGAGGTAAGTCGCAGCGGCCCCCAATTTCTCGCGCAATCGACGCATGTGGGTATCGACCGTTCGCGTGTCGATCAGATTGTCATATTCCCAAACGTCCCGCAGCAACTGCTCCCGGCTTTGCACCCGGCCCCGGCGTTGGGCCAGGGTGGTCAGAAGCTTGAACTCGGTCGCTGTCAGGTCAATCCGGCTGCCGTTGACCGTGACCAAGTGACGTGACACATCGATCACGAGAGCCCCAAACTGCATTTGCTGGGGCTTCTCTTCGGGTTGCGTGCGTCGTTTGACCAGATTTTTCACCCGCAGGACCAATTCCCGCGGGCTGAACGGTTTGGTAACGTAGTCATCCGCCCCCAACTCGAGTCCCAAGACCCGGTCAATTTCGGCGGCACGGGCCGTCACCATAATGATCGGAATTCCGCTCGTGGCGGCATCCCGGCGCAATATCTTGCAGACCTCCAAACCGTCAACCTCGGGCAACATGAGGTCCAACAGGATGAGGTCGGGGGATTGCTGTTTGGCCTTGCGAAGCGCGGCTTCGCCATCGTCGGCAGTTGTCACCTCATAACCTGCGGCTTTAAGGTTAAACTCCAACACCTCCAGAGCATCTGGCTCATCATCCACGACGAGAATCCTCGGCATAAGCTTGGGAGATGCTCTCATGCCGTAAGCGTGCCACCGTGACGGCCATGTTACAAGTTTGTGACAGCGCTATCGGGCCTGATCAGAAGCGCCACTCCAATCCACCCCAAGCCAAACTCGTGCGATAACCGGTCAGCGTACGATTCGATCGCAGTCGTTCGTGGGTGAATTCACCAATCAACGAAAGGTGGTGCGTCAATCGCCAATCCGCGCGACAGCGCGCCTGCCATTCTTCCAACGTAAGCGCCTCCAAAAGCCTCACTTGGGAAACGGCTTCGTATTCCAGATCGTCCGCAGACCACCGCAGGGCTCCCTCCAAAGTCAATCGCCCGATGGTCAATTGTAGGCTTCCAGCCAAGCCGAAACGGTTAAAGCTGTAATACCGGCTCTCGGCCAAATCCGTGTTTCGTCCGTAGTACGGGCGCAGGGTGGTTCGCAGTCGGGGTGATTCCAACCACTCCTGGGTCCACACGAGTTCGACCCGTTGTGCCGCAAAATGCTGGATCGTATCCGCCACGGGGTTTCCAAAGCTGTCCGAAGCTGGCAACGAGTCGTAGGTGACGTCAGCGTACCGATACTTCAACTGGAGCGAATTGTTCGCTCCAAAATCCCAGCCGACCGACGCCTTCGGCCCTGCTTCCCAGGAACTGTCCAGTGGCTCGGAAAAAAGGTTGCGATTCCACTCATAACCGCCTTCCAGCCAGACCCGGTGAGGCAACGTGTATCGCAGTGACGGGACCACGCTGATATCATGCCACTGAGCCCGCACCGAGTACCGCGAAAGCACACTCGTGGCGTCAAATACGTTGTCGGTATAGTTGTCTCGGACGACCAGGGACGGCAGCCAGCGCTTGCCCAGGTAATACTTATATGACATCTGCGCGGTGACCGATCGTTCTCCGGTCGCCGACGAATTTCCCAACCCCGGGTCGAGCGGGTGCGTATATCGCCGGTCGTCGCCACTAACCAACAACTCGAACGAATGGGAATCCAGCGGCAGATGGGTCACCAACAATTCACCGCCCCAACCCATGAAGGGCACCGATTGACGGTTCGTTTCCGCCAGTAAAGCATTATCCCGATAGCCTCCCAACGCCCGCAGACGTAAGTCCGCATCCCACAGGAGCCATTCGGGAGGATCCACCATGGGCGTAAAAAACTCCGGATGCCCCGCATGAAGAAGCTGACAGATGCAAAATACCGCCGCGGCAGTGCCCCATTGATGGATTCGTCCCACGAGGTGACTAGCACCAAGGCGGGGCATCAAAAGGGCTCGGCCAATAGACATCGCCCATACCTTGGGGAAACACACCCTGGTCTTTTGGATGGGCAAATGCCGTCTCACAGATCCGAAAAACTAGAGACGAGTCCGCCCGATCTCATGAGCCTACGGACGCCCTCCCGGACGAGTGGAACCGCCTTTTTGACGGAGTTTCTCCCGCTGGACGGCGATCTGGTTATTGATCTCTGTCCGCAATTCCCGGGTGTCACCCAGAAAACGCTCCCGATCGGAGCGCAGCTTGTCCAGCAGGTCCTTCTTTTGGTCCCCCGTGGCCGCTCGAAGTTTTTCCGATAATTCCCGGCGATTCTTGAGGTAGTCCTCAAAACCCGCCTGAAACTTCGAAAGTTGCTCCAGCACTTTCGGGCTCAATTGTTCCCGCAAACCAGGTGGAAGATTGAGCCCAGGTAGCTCCATGCCCGATTTTTGGCCCGGCGGCGGCGGGGTAACCGTGGTCTTCTTGTCACCATCCGAGCCGTGCCCCCCTTCGTCGCCCTCTCCGTCACGCTTATCGCCAGACCCAGCAAATACCGGCAGGGCCGCTAACAGCCCCAAAACCACCGCCAGATAAATGTTGAGTCTGACCGCCTTCATATGAGTCGCACTACAGGCTAGCACCCAGTGGCGGGATTTCACAATCCTTCAGTGTAATCCACGGGATACTCCCCTGCACTCTTACCGCACTGTTGATGCCAATCGCCGCTTCTGTCTCTCCTCGTTGCGAGTCAACGGTTTGTAATTTTCATCCGATCATGGATTGGGCGGCCATTGGCACTTTTCCCCATCGCCAAAGGTCAATTCGTGGGTGTTCTGCCCCAAAACCGGTCCGCCGACGAATTGGGGAAGAATGTGATTCTTGGACTTGGGGTTTTGAGCGAACCATTGTACTTCCTGTCCATGCCTGACGCTCCATTGGACGGGATGAGTGTTTTGATTGTCGAGGACGAACCCCTGCTAAGGCGCCACCTGGGGGCCAGCCTCGAAAATCTAGGCGCGGACGTCGCCTTGGCAGATTCGCTCCTCATCGCCCGGAAGCTGATCTCCGAACTGAATTTCGACTTCGCGTTACTCGATATAAACCTCCCCGATGGTAAAGGAACCGATCTTTTGAAATCGGGGGGATTCCACTCCCATACCGGCGTCATCGTGATGACCGCCGAGGGAGCCGTCGGCGGGGCGGTCGATGCGATGAAGCTCGGAGCGATCGATTACCTGACCAAACCCGTCGATCCCGAGGCCTTGGGACTCACCCTTGCCCGCGCCCGCCGCAGCCGGGCGGCCAGCCGTGTCGAAGAACATCACAAGTCGGAATCCGGCGACCGCGCCTTCTTTTTCGGCAGCGCACTTGCAGGGTTGGAGAAGGTCCTCGAAAAGATCGTGGCCGCCGATCGGCGCATGCTGACCCGCCTGCCGCCGGTTTTGATTCAAGGCGAAACCGGCACCGGAAAAACGACGATTGCCCGCTGGCTCCACTCACAAGGTCCCCGGGCTCAAGCGGTCCTGGTTGAAATGAATTGCTCCGCGATCCCCGAACATCTCGCAGAATCGGAGCTGTTCGGCCACGAGAAAGGAGCCTTCACCGACGCCAAAAACGGCCGCTTGGGGCTTTTTGAGGCCGCCAACGGTGGAACCCTGTTCCTGGACGAACTCGCCAGCCTTTCCCTTTCTGTCCAAGCAAAACTGCTTACTGCTTTGGAAAGCGGTAGGATCCGACGAGTCGGCGGGGTTAAAGAGATCCCCGTGGACGTTCGGGTGATCGCGGCCGCCAATCGCGACCTGCGCGGCATGACGGTCGCCGGCCAATTCCGGGAAGATTTGTTTCATCGCCTGGACCTATTCCGAATTGCCATCCCGCCGCTACGCGAACGAGGGGGTGACATCATTCAACTCGCCGAATCCCTGAACCAAAAGCTCTCCCGGCAGCATCGCCTGCCCCTTCGTGGCATATCCGAAATCGGGCGTCGCCGTTTGCTGAATTATGGCTGGCCGGGAAATGTCCGTGAATTGGCCCATGAGCTCGAACGCGCCATTGTCTTTGAAGAAAGCGAAACCCTTCATTTCGACCAGTTGATGGGCGCAGCCCCAGCCAACTCAGCAGAGTCGGCGGCGGCGATTTCCGGCTGGTTTAACGAGGCTTTTGTCTATCCTCCATCGGGCTTTTCCTTGGAAGACGCCATTCTGCACATGGTTCATCACGCCCTGAAACAAACCGACGGCAATGTCTCCGCCGCCGCACGTGTTCTGGGGGTGTCGCGGGATTACCTTCGGTATCGCTTGGGTACGGTAAAGTAAGCGCATGCGCCAGATACTGGTGATACGCGGTGGCGCCATCGGCGATTTTATCGTCACGTTGCCCGTCTTCGCCGCCCTACGTACAGCATACCCGGAAGCGCGGTTGGAAGTGGTGGCCCATCCCCCCACCGCCGCCATCGCCCTCGCAACCGGTCTGGTGGACCGAATCCAAGCACTCGAATCGCGCGCCTTGGCGCATTTCTTTTCCGAGGTTGGAGAACTCGACACCGGTTGGGCGAAGTACTTCGGCGGCTTTGACTTGATTGTCACCTATCTCTTTGACCCCGCTGGCCACTTTCATCGCAATCTCCGTCGCAGTAGTGCAGCTCAGATCATCACCGGACCGCATCGGCCCAGCGAACCGTCCGACTTCCACGCCTCCCTTCAACTGCTCCGCCCCCTGGAGGCCCTCTTACCCATCGATCCCCGCCGCCTGGCCGATCTTCGATTCCCGGAATCATCTTCCAGTCATCCCACTGCCCCGAACATCGTGATCCATCCAGGCAGTGGCAGCCCGAAGAAAAACTGGCCTTGGGAACGCTGGCACACGCTGCTGGATCGACTTGTTGCCGAAACGGACTGGCATTTCACCTTGCTGGCCGGCGAAGCAGAAGGCTGGCAGGTGGATCGCCTTCATTCCCTGCTTCCAGTCCATCGAGTCTCTTTTTATCGCAACTTGCCACTTCCCGAGATCGCCGTGTTTCTGCGCTCCGCCCGGTTGTTCCTGGGACATGACTCGGGAATCACCCATTTGTCCGCCGCCTGCGGAACCACTACCCTTGCCTTGTGGGGGCCTACTGATCGCACGGTTTGGCAGCCACGCGGTTCGCGGGTCCACTTGCTGTACGATCCCTCCGGGCTGGACCAACTATCAGTCAGTGCAGTGGCAGAAATGGCGAAAACGCTCGTTGCCGAAAATGGCTGTCCATCTACGCTCCGAATCCGATGAAGGACGGAGAGGAAACGACTTCCCAATCCGCTGGACAACCGGCCGAAAACGACACGCCATCCGGCGAATACTGGCGTTGGTGTCCACGTTGCAGCACCGAATTGATCAACGAGAAGTGCAAACTTCGCTGCCCGCGCTGCCATTACTTCATGAGTTGCTCGGATTTCGACTGATCTGACCCCGAGACAAGTTTAGTACCGATCGTTTCACGTTTTCCCTTATCCACTCGATTCATGGCGTCGCCTGACGATCTCCTGCTGGAGGAAGAGCTTTCGCAAACCAAGCTGAGCCGGAACACGTTCTTCCGCCTCGTCGATTGCCTAAAACCTTACCGCAAGACCGTCTTCCTGAATCTAATCCTGACCGTGCTGGCCGTAGGCTCGCAATTGGCGGGGCCTAAGTTAATTCAATACGGCATGGACCGATGCCTGCTCCCGGGTGCCGACTTGGAAAAGGGATATCACGGCATCGGCGTGGTTGCGGGCATCTTCCTGATCAATCTTGTGCTCGGCTGGGGCCTCACGGTCGCGCAAGTGCGCAGCGCCATCCGGGCTGGCCAGGGTGCCATGAACGACCTGCGCCTGCGCGTGTTTGAACATATCCAACACCTCTCCCTCAACTATTTCGATCAAACACACCAGGGACGGATTCTCAATCGCGCCGACGGCGACATCGAGGCCTTGGACCGCATTCTCACCTGGGGGGCCAACCAATTGCTGGCCAGCGCCCTGACTTTGATCGGAGTCGTGGCCCTGATGTTCCAATACGACTGGCGCCTGTGCCTCGCGGTCAGCGTGGTTATCCCCCCCCTGGCCGTGGCCACCTGGCTGTTTCATCGGCACGGCATGGAGGCCTATCGCGGTATGCGCCGGGTGTCTTCCCGCATCACCGCCCTGCTGGCAGAATGTGTGACGGGCGTGCGGGTCATCCAGGCTTATACCCGGGAGGAAGTGAATCTCACCCGCTTCCGTGCGGTCCACGACGAATACGGCCAGCGGGTGCTGGTGGCTGCCCGTGTGTTCCACACTTATATGCCGTTTGTCGGACTCCTCTCCGGCGCGGGCACCGCCATCATCCTCGGCTACGGCGGCCACCTCGCCCTCCGCCGTGAAATCACCGTCGGCGAACTCGCGGCCTTCGTGTTTTATCTCGGGATGTTCTTCGGCCCCATCCAAACCATGGGTGACCTTTACAACGCCGTGCTTTCGACCGCGGCCAGTGCGGAGCGAATCTTCCAGTTGCTCGACACCCAACCCCAGATCAACGACCGGCCCGGGGCCATTGAGCTCCCGCCCGTGCGAGGTGAGGTCGAGTTTGACGAGGTCTGGCTTCGCTACGATACCACTCCGGCGGATCAATGGATTCTTAAACACATTTCGTTCCGGGTGCCCGCCGGGAAAACCATCGCCCTGGTCGGTTCCACAGGTTCCGGAAAAACCAGCATTATCAGCCTGCTAATGCGGTTTTATGAGCCACAGAAGGGAAGCATCAGGGTGGACGGCCACGACATCCTGCAAGCAACCGCAGACTCGCTTCACCGCCAATTTGGCATCGTCACCCAGGACAACTTTCTGTTCACCGGGACGGTGTTGGAAAATCTAAGATTTGGCCGTCCTGATGCTTCCGAAGAACAGATTTATTCCGCCGCCCGGAGACTCGGCACCCATGAAATGATCGAAAAATTCAAGGAGGGGTACCAAACCAAGGTCACTGAACGCGGGGCCAATTTCAGTGCCGGGGAGCGGCAACTGCTCTGCTTCACCCGCGCCATGGTCGCCGAACCTCGCCTCTTGATTTTGGACGAAGCCACGAGTTCGGTGGATCCCCGAACGGAGCAAACCATCCAGAATGCGTTGGAACGCCTGTTCGAACACCGTACCAGCTTCGTCATTGCCCACCGGCTTTCCACCATCCGGCACGCTTACCGCATCCTGGTTTTGCAAAATGGCGAGATTGCCGAGTCGGGCACCCACGATGAACTCCTGGCCCATGGTGGGATCTATGCCGGACTGCATGACGAATTCGTGCGAACCTGATGACCGACCCGTCGCGCTGGGTCCAAAAACTCCC
This sequence comes from Candidatus Limnocylindria bacterium, assembly GCA_035493435.1. Lineage (GTDB taxonomy): Bacteria > Verrucomicrobiota > Verrucomicrobiia > Limisphaerales > UBA9464 > DATJII01. The sequence continues at coordinate 25,729 of DATJII010000074.1, forward strand.
ACCCGAAAACTGCAAGCTTGCCACCCATCCGTTTGCGGCTACCCTCCATTTTTCCTAGGCCGCACTAATTCGGCACAGGTTTGATTTTGGCATATGGCAGTCTCGGCAAACGATATCCGCAAGGGCATGGCGATCATGTACAACAGCGACATCTGCGTTGTACTTGAAGTTCAACATCGCACACCCGGCAATCTTCGCGCCTTTGTTCAAGGCATTCTTCGCAGCGTCCGCACGGGCAAGAGCATGGACGTCCGGTTCAGCTCGGCGGAAAAAATTGAAACGGTTCCGCTCAACACCCAACGGATGGAGTACAGCTACAAGTCCGGCGAGGACTATGTTTTCGTGAATCCCGAGACGTTCGACGAAGTGACCATCACTCCCGAACTGCTCGGTGACGCCAAGAATTTCCTCGTCGAAAACGGTTCCGTCACGATGACCTTCGTCGAAGATAAGGCCATCCAGGTCGAAATCCCCCCCAGCGTGGTCCTGAAAGTCGCCGACGCTCCGGAAGGTCTGCGTGGTGACTCCGCCAATAACGTCCAGAAGGCCGTTACGTTGGAAACTGGCTTGGTGGTTCAAGCTCCGCTGTTCATCAAAACCGGCGAGAAGATCAAGATCGACACCCGCACCAGCAAGTACATGGAACGCGCCTGATAAACGCCTTCCGACACCAATAAAAAAGCCCGCCTCGCGCGGGCTTTTTTATTGGGCTGACACCCTCTCAGACGCCGTCCTGCCCCAGCTCGACATTCCAATACGCCAAATCGAGGAAATGCTTCCAGCTATCGTGCATGGGCAGGCCAAAATTGACTTGGACAAAGGGCCGCCATTTCGGGCGCTTGGGTTTCTTGATTAATCGCAACCCCGCTTCCGCCGGAGTCCGGTTCGCCTTGCGCGTGTTGCAAGGTATACAGGAACAGACAATGTTCTCCCAAGTCGTTGGCCCTCCGCGATCACGGGGGATGACATGGTCCAGATTTAAGTCCTTTCGGTCAAATAACCGCCCGCAGTACTGGCAGGTATTGCGATCCCGCTCGAAGATGTTGTGGCGCGTGAACTTGACCTCTTTCTTGGGTAATCGGTCGAAAACCAGCAAGAGGATAACCCGTGGGATGCGCAGTCTGAGAGAAACCGTATGGACGGCATCTTCTTCCACCGCCAACCCATGGGAAAAGCTTCGCCACTCCGGAAAATTGTACGTCCGGAAATCACCCTGCCCATTCGCGAATACGACCTGGGCCTGGCCCTCAAACAACAGTGTTAGCGCCCGCCGGACCGAACAGACGTTGACCGCCTGCCATAACCGGTTGAGAACGAGCACCTGCTGACTAAGCACGCCGCTCATTTTTAAAAGGTCCCCCGAAGGTTGCGGGACGAAGTACCGGACTCGCCGCCCCCTGTCAATGCACGGCTGTGAAGAAACGGTGAACAAAACTCATCTTTTCGCCTTCTCTCCTATAGTTCATTCCACAAAAAACGCTTTGAGAAGTGTCTTCAAAAGGGCTTGGCCTGGATACGCCCTTTTAGCCCAGCAGACTGCGCCAATGCCTTTTGAAGACACGCCCTGAACGCAAAGATCTGAAACAAACGTTTCTAGCGCGGGGTGCTGTCCGTACGATGCCACCCGGCATACCGCCGGGCGACACAATGAGCGACACAGCCCAATTCGAGGCGTTCATGACCGCCTATCAGGACATGGTGTACAACACCGCCTACCGACTTCTCGGCACCGAGACGGACGCGGCGGATGTTGCACAAGAGGTGTTTTTGCGGGCTTGGAAACATTTTCCCGATCTCCGTTCAAACACCTCCGCTGGCGGCTGGCTCAAGACCGTGACCCGCAACCTCTGTTTGAACCACCTCACCCGGTATCGGGCTCGTTGGCGTTTCTTTTCCGACCTCCGGCCCGAAGGCGATTCCGATGACGATGAGCCCATCGATTTTGCCGCACCCGATACCTTCGAGCAATCACTCTTCACCGGAGACCAGAAGCAAATCCTGGAACAGGCCATTGCCCAACTGCACCCCGCTCAACGTACGGCACTTATGCTCTACCATTTTGAAGATATGGACTACGTGGACATCGCGAAACACCTGGGGGTGTCGCTCGGGAAAGTGAAAACGGACATTCACCGCGCCCGCGCCGCCCTGCAAAAAAAACTGCAACTCAAACGTGCCGATCTGGGTGTTACAACTTAGCGCTTTACGAGTAAAATGAACCGCAAGCCAGAAAATCAATTGGAAGCTTGGGCCCAGGCCGCGCTGCAAGAGCTTCCCCGAAAAAACGCACCTTTGTGGCTGTCGCAACGGGTGATGGAACAAATTCGGAAGGAGGCGTCACGCCCGTGGTATCGTAAGCCGTGGCTCAGTTGGCCATTCTCCGTCCGGATTTTTTCAGTCGTCGGCTTGGGTGGAATCTTATTTTCCGCTTGGGCCTTCGGCCATCCCGTCGGGTCGGTGGCAGCGGAACAGGTCGATCAGGCCGTCTCTTACACCTCAACCGTGGAGTCCGTAGGCCGCGCCGGTCTCCTGGCGCTCGCCAACGTCCACCCCTGGATCCTCGCCACTGCAGCCGGGGCACTGGCTATCGCCGCTCTCGCCACCTGCGGATTTGGCGCCTTATGCGTCCGGGTCGCCGCCACCAATCGCTAACTTTTTCTATGCCTCGAATATACACTTTCCTCGGCCGCTCCGCCCTCTCGCTCATCTCGGCGATGACCCTTGCGGTGTCCGGCTTCGCCCAAGATACGGCGGTAGCCCCCACCAAGCCAGAGGACGCCGTCGCAGCGGAAACGGTCCCACCGGTTGACTCACCCGCTCCTGCCATCCCCCCAGTTCCAGTGGAGGCGGAACAAGCTGAACCCAAGCCACCTGGAATGGACTCTGAGCCAGAGGCTCCCGGGGCAGTGCCCAAGAAGCCAGCCGCCAGGAAAGGCAAGGCCCGGAAGGGGGGAGCATCAAAGTTTGTTGGGATCTCCAAAGTGGAGATCAATCTCTCCGGAACAGACTACACTCTTCCAGCTGGCGAAGAAGTCCGGTCCGTAACGGTCGCGAAGGGATCCGCAACGATTCTGGGCGATGTGCGGCACGACGTCGTCGTAACGGGCGGTGACCTCACCGTCAACGGTCACGTGGGAGACGACGTGGTCAATGTTTTCGGTCCGATTCACTTGCAATCCAACGCCAAAATCGACGGCTCGGTCGTCGCCATAGGCGGCCACATCCAACGTGATGAAGGAGCCCAGGTCACCGGAGAAGTCGTAGATCTTGGAATCCAAGGACTGTCCCATGTGGGGGATTGGCTTCACACGGATGTCCCCGCCGAATTCCGCCCGTGGTTCCACGAGTGTTTCATGTTTGGCCGGCTCCTGAGCCCTCGCGTGGGATGGGTTTGGGGCGTAAATGTCGGCTTCCTGATTTTCTATATCTTGCTTTCCTTGCTGTTTCCGGGTGCGGTCAAGTCCTGCCGGGCGTCCATTTCGCAACGTCCTCTTAATACCATCGCGCTGGGAATAATCGGTGTGCCCGCCATTCTCTGCGCCATGTTGCTGCTGAGCCTCACGGTTATCGGGCTCATCGCCTGGCCTTTCCTGATTGCCGCGACGATTCTCGCCTCTTTCTTCGGAAAAGCCGCTCTGCTGACGAGTTTTGGCTCGACCTTGGCCGCGCCGTTTCGTCGCTCCGGTCCGCTACCCTGGGTGCTGGCTCTCCTGATCGGTTGGGGCGTCATCTCCGCGCTATACCTGATCCCCTATTTGTCGCTGGCTCTCTGGTTGGGACTGGGGTTGTGGGGAATTGGAGTCGCCTTGAGCACCGCTTTCCGATCTCAGCCGCAGTCTAACAAGGCGCCAACAGATCCGTCTTTGCGCCCCAATCCGCCAACTGATCCGATTGAACCCCCGATCCCACCCCGTGACACTCCGCTCCAACCGGAACCGGAGCCCGTCACGAGTGCCACCGTGGAATCGGTTCCGCCTATTCCGTTGGTAACCAGTTTTGCCGGCCCTGCCGGCGCCTTTCAAACCTCGATGACCCCACCTTCTATTATGAGCACCGAAACCACCTCTTCGAATCCGGGCAGCTTTGGCAAAACGGCGGCTTCAGCCACTGCTTTTGCACCCCGCCGCGAATCGACCGACCCGGAATGGACCCGCCAGCAAGCCCGGCCCAAATTCCTAAAACGGCTCGGCGCCCTGGCAGTCGACGCCTTGGTCGTGGGTGCAGTCATCAGTATTCTCCCCATTCACCAGCCTATCATTGCGCTGGGATTGGTCGTTGGCTACCAGTGGGGGATGCTCCACTGGCGCAATGCCACCTTGGGAAGCATCCTGTTCCACCAAAAAGTTGTGCGACTCGACGGCGGCCCGGTCGACCAATCGGTGGCCGGCGTGCGTGCGGTGGCGAGCATTTTAAGCCTCCTATCCTGCGGGCTGGGCTGGCTTTGGTCCCAATGGGACCGGGATCGCCAGACCTGGCATGACAAATTGGCCGGTACCGTAGTAATCGAATTGGAGCGCCCAGAACCGCTGGTCTAGCATTGCCAGTTGACGGGCAGTTGTCCTCTATTGGGGCGGTGACCAAGCCGCCATTGATTGTGGTCTGCCCTCTGCTTCCGCCTCAACGGGGAGGACTGCCCGATCATACCGCCCGACTGGCGGCCGAACTTTCCAGGGAGTTCACGGTGACGGTGATTACTTCCCGTTCTGCGGCCTCTCAACCCGCCTTTCAGGTATCGGCAGTCGTGGACGACTGGAGCAAGTTTGACGAAGTTGAAACTGAACTTCGTAGGCATTCCTCCAGCACACCCATCGTATGGCAGTACGTGCCCCACATGTACGGCCGCGGCGGGGTGAATCGCGCGCTACCGCGCTTCGTGGAGAAGCTGAGGCGCCAAGGCCGGAAGCAAGTGGTCATTGCCCATGAAATTGCCGCCGGACTTTCATGGAAACCTCATTGGCTCTGGTTTGCGCTGAATCACCGTTGGCAATGGCGTAAATTGGCACACGCCGCGGACCTCGTTCCCATCTCAACGGAACGTTGGGTCGAAATCTGGGCTGACCGGATGCCCGCCTGCGCCGATAAGTTCTTTTGTCTCCCGTCACCAAGCAGCATCCCTCGCCAACCCTCCCCAACCCATCATCGATTGGCCTGGAGAGACGCACATCGGTTGACGCCTGACACGCGGATTCTTGCCTATTTTGGGACGGTCAGCGCCGCAAAGCAGTTGCCGTGGGTGACAGCCGCTTGGGAACAGGCCCAGGACGCAAAAAGCCCGCTGGCCTTGGCTATCATCGGTGCTGCACCCGATCTGTCGTTGTCCCCCAAGCTTCAGTCGCTCTACCGGCCGTTGGGATATCTCTCCGCACAAGAGGTGTCGGCAGCACTCTCGGCGGCGGATGTTCTCTGCCTGCCTTTCGTCGACGGCGTATCGGAACGAAGAACCACCTTTATGGCTGGCCTGGATCACGGATTGGCGATCAGCACGACGGTCGGGCACAATACTGGGGCCACCCTTCGAAAGGCCGGATTCATTAGCACCGCGAACGCTGACTATCAGGCCGATTTCACCAGGAACACAGTGCGCCTCGTGCAAGACGAATCCCGAATCGCCCAGTTAAGCGTCGATGGCAAACGTGCACATGATCGGGACTATGGCTGGCAGGTGGTTGTACAACGCCTCGTGGAAAGCATGCGGAGGCGTCGAATTATTTGAGGCCAAGATACGCAACTCTCAGCGGCCCAAGCAAAAAAACGCGAAAACACGCAATCCATCCTTGCCTTCTAACGAAGAATCGAGGACAACCTCAATGGTTGATAGCGATAGTCCAACTATTCCCGTAAGAAAAACTGGACGCCGTGAAATTAAGTACTTGACCTGCGGCGGCTTCTAAAGGTATGACAGCGACATTTATTGGCCGGAAGGGACGGCTGATGATCGGAACCCATTGAAACTCTTGAAATAAATATGGCCTCCAACTTGAAATTCGCGCTCGCCGCTGCACTTGGTGCAGCCTGTCTCAGTGTTTCCGCCGATACGATTTATCAATCGGCTGATCCGTTCAATACTTCGGTCTACTCTGCCAAAAACAGTGCTACCGGAGAAATTGGTGACGAAGTCGTTCTCTCCAACGCCGGCTTCCAGTTCACTGGTTTGACGTTCAAGTATAACTCGAACTACGCCCTCACCGGTGGCTTGCAGATTTCGATCTACTCGGTCGATGGTAGCCGCGTTCCGGATCTCTCGAACCCTCTCTTCCGCGTGACTGACGACATCAAGTCGGGAGCAATCTCGGCCACCGTCAGCTACGACGTCGGAAACTTCTACCTCCCTGAACGCTTCGTTTACTCGGTGAAGTTTGCTGGCTTGGACGCGACTCACGACGCAGGCTTGATCCTCGGTGGCCAGGCCACTGTCGGCGCAAGCGGCGATGACGTCGGTGGAGCTGATGGTTCCGGCGGTTGGCCTTTGGTCCACGTGACCGGCAACTATGCGAATTTCAACGCTTCGGTCACGGGCAACGTGCCTGAACCGACCACGGTCGCTCTCGCGTCCGTCGGCGCTGCTGCTCTCGGTTTTGTGGCCTACCGCCGCAACCGCAAGTAAGCGATAAGCAATAACTTGCTTTATATCAAAAGGCGCAGCTTTTGCTGCGCCTTTTGTTTTTTATCCACTTGTCCACTGTCAACCATGGCGTCGACAATCCGGCGAGACGTTCAACTCGCCTTACTCTTCCCCGCCTTCAATCGTCACTGGCATCAGTCTCTATCCCGCTGACGCTGCTCGTTCTCGCGCTGACCATCGGTATTTCGTACCTGAGCCTTCGTGTCGCACTCCGCACCCAATTGGCCCGCCGCGATGCCCAAATCCTTGCCGCGCTGATTGAACAGCAAGTCGCCAACTCCTCGAACGAGGAAAATTCCTGGCTTTTGGCCCTGGTTGAAGCTGCCACGTCATCGAAAGTCCCCGGAATTCGCTCCCTCACAATCTTCGACACCGGTGGCCAATTTTTCACCACGTTAGTCGGCACCAACCCTGTATCAAGCCTGTCGCCAGACAGCATGGCTCGGTTAAGCTCCGATGGAATTGTCTTCGGAATCGAGAAACAAGACTCAGCAGGAGCCTATCTTAAAGTAGTAACCCCTCTCCATGATCCCCACGATGCGGGCAAGCCCGTCGCATACGCACAGTTCAATCTCGATGGCGCCAGTTTGGTCGCGGAATTCCGCAAGTTGGATCACCGTTTGGCGATCCAGTCAGTCATACTATTTCTCGTCGCTGGCGCTATCATCGTCATTCCACTGGCTTGGGCCTTTGGAAGTCTTCGACGATCGAATGGGGAATTGAGGGTCCAATCGCATCGACTCCAGGAGTCCAACCGCAGGCTATTGCTGGCTGCAAAAACAGGGGCCATTGGAGCTTTGGCTTCGAATCTCGTTCACGGACTTAGGAACCCCTTGGCCGCACTGCAACTGTCGATCAACGCACTTGGCCAATCATCCGAACCCTTGCAGAGCGTCGACGATGCCCGGGCCAGCATGCAACGCATGCGGAGGCTGATCGATGACGTGGTGCGAGTCCTTCGCGAAGAGGCTGGTCCGGCGGGTTATCGCTTGCCGGTAAACGAGTTACTGCAAACGTTGCGTCATCGGTTGTCGAATTTGGCTTGCGGACGGAACATCACGTTTGACGTTGGCAACGCTGGAAATATCAGCCTCCCCCACCAGCAGGCTAACATCGCCCTCCTCATCCTCGAGAACTTGGCGACGAATGCCCTGCAAGCCACAACTGGGAATGGTCGGGTCGAAATAAGAACCCAATGTTCCGCCCTCGCCACTGAACTCACGATCTTCGTCACGGATCAAGGCCCAGGCCTTACCCAGACAGCTCTCGACTCTCTTTTCATCCCGTTGACTTCCAGCAAGGAGGGGGGGAGTGGACTTGGCCTGGCGTTAAGCCATCAACTGGCATTACAACTGGGAGGAACCTTGGAACTCGTCACGACCAGCCCTGATGGCACCCAGTTCCAACTGCGACTTCCGCTAGGGTCGGAGACCGACTGAACCGTCCCCAAAAGTTGCAAAAGCAGGGAGGCCTGTCAGGCTTGCTGACTCTGCGACAGTTCACTCTAGTGGAATTATTTTCCCGGGTGTTTAGCCCGATACTCCATCGTTGGAGCAACGGATTCCTCGCCCGTGCTTTCGCTTGTATTTCCGTTGGCTCGATCATTGCGGCTGGCGTTGGCTCCACCCTGCCCTGGCGATGGTCGAGCCCGACTCCCTTTGGATTCGACGTGGCGGATTTTGCTTTTCGATCCAACCGGGTTTACGTGGCCGTGGGCGATCATGGGTCGATCTTCGTCAGCGATGATGCCGCTAGCTGGAGGAGGCGCAGTCCCGGATTGACCAACTCCTTGCGATCCACGACCTACTTCAATAATCGAATACTCGCGGTAGGCGCCGCTGGCGCCGCCCTCTGGTCCGACACGGAAACGTTCACTACGCTTGATTTGGGAACTACCAACAATTTGGAAGGAGTGGCGGCCTCGTCCGACTTGGCCGTTGCCGTGGGCGACCGGGCGGCGGTTTATGTTTCAACATTGGGCTCCAATTGGGTTCAGGTGAACCCGGGATTCACCAACTGGTTGCGTTCGGCAGCTTACGGGAATGGCATCTTCGTCACCGTCGGCGAATCAGGCCTTATTGCGACCAGTACCGACGGCAAGCAATGGCAGCGACGCGCCGTTGCCGGTTTTACCAAGTCGCTCAACCGGGTGATTTGGAACGGCGCGGGATTCACTGCTGTCGGCCAAGCAGGAGTTGTGGTAATGAGTTCCGACAGTCAAGGCGCTGTTTGGAATCTGGCTCGATCTACCGGCACCTCCAGCGACCTATTCCTGGCCGCCATCGATTCACAAAACCTTCAATTGATCGGTGGAACGAGCGCTTTGCTGTCGGGAGCTACCACCTTAGCAGGATTTCGTTGGACCGACGAGACGAGTTCGGTACGTGCTTCACCCGCGCCCTCACTCACTTATCTATCGGCCCTATGGGATGGCACCCGATTCATTCTGGGGGCTCAAGGTGGGATCCTCGTAACCGGACAACGCACGGACCCTCAGTTCGGCTACTTGTGGAGCTACAACACCACCAACCTCTACGCAAATTTGTGGGATACAACGGTCGGTTCGGTCGTTCAGACCAATATTGTACCGGTTTATGACGGCGGACAGGTCGCCTACCAAACCAACCGCGCCACCAACACCAGCTACTTTGCCGCTGGCAGTAACGCCTCGTTGGCAGTGAGTCCAGATGGTGCCCAATGGTCGCTGGCCTTTGCTCCGTCTTCCTCTGCCAATGAAAACTTCTTCGGCATCGCCTCAAGCCCCAACCTTTTGGCAGCAGTGGGATCGGGCGGGACGATCGCGATCAGTCCCAGCCTCTATTCTTCCGTAAGCACCACGAACTGGTTTACTAATAATACCCAGATTACCAGGGTGGTCACCACCAATCAGCTCGCGACCTTTGGGCTCGGTTGGTATGCCGCGAATTCCAAAATCAACCAGGACCTCCAAGGCATCGCCTATTCCGGTGGCACTTTCGCCGCTTGCGGGGGGGCCGGCATCGTTTTGACCAGTGACGACGGGACTAATTGGACCAAGCACGCGACCGGTGTCACCAATTTCTTAAGTTCCATCTGCGCCTGGCCCGGAGGTTGGATTGCCGCTGGCACAGGAGGGGTGGTACTATCGAGCACCAACGGAACGAAGTGGTCGGTCGCAGGACATCCTTCCACCAATTGGTTGTGGCGGGTTCGTTGGCTCCAAGATCGCCTTTTTGTCGTGGGGCAAAATGGCACGCTGCTTTCCAGCACCAACGGGACCTCCTGGCAGAGCCTCGCCAGTGGCACCACGGGCTGGCTCAGTGATCTAAATTGGGTCAGCGGTGTTTACTTCGCAGCAGGCGACGATGGAGTCGTACTCTCCAGCACCAACGGAGTCGCTTGGGATCAATTAACTCCGGCCTTTTCGAGCTCGATCTATTCCCTTGCAGCCATCGACGGCCAATTGGTTGCCACCGGTTCCACAGGGGCGATTCTGCGCGCGCAGGTAACACCTTTTACGACCCCCATCCAAATCCTCAAGTGGCCGCAACAATCGTCCGAAAACCTGTTCCTCTTGGCGGGACACTTGGACCAGCCGTTTCAAGTCGCCCACTCCACCAATCTGGTGGAGTGGGTGGGTTCGGAGCCGCTGGAAATCAGCAACTCAGACGGCACCCTCCTGTGGTTGGATCCCGCCCCACTAAACGACCTCCTTCAGTATTTCTCCGGATTCGACCTGCCCTGAGCTTTTTAATCTGGCGATTGTGTCCCAACGCCGCCTGCGTTTAACCTTCCCCCGATGTTCTCGCACGTTGTGATTTTTTGGACCGATCCCGCGAAACCTTCCGCCCCCGCGGAACTTTTGGAGGGGTGCCTCACCTATCTAAAACCCATCCCTGGAGTGCTCCATTTTCACGCAGGCAAAATGGCCTCCAGCCATCGTCCCGTGGTCGACCAATCGTATCAAGTGGCACTTAATCTCGTTTTTCCCAATCGAAAAGCCCAGGACGACTACCAAATCCACCCCCTGCACCTCGAGTTCGTGGAAAAAGTTTTCAAGCCGTTGTGCATCAAGGTCACGATCTATGACTTTGAGTCGTAATGGCTCGTGAATCCAAATCATCTCGCCAAGGCCGGGCGACGGAAATCGCCAGGCTCCTCCGCGAAGCCTATCCAGATGCGCACTGCGAGCTGGATTACCGCAACCCTCTCGAGCTATTGGTAGCCACCATCCTTTCGGCCCAATGCACGGATAAGCAGGTGAACCTTGTCACCGCGGAACTTTTTCAAAAGTACCGTTCTTGCTCTGACTATGCTGCGGCCTCCGAGGAAGTCCTGGCCCACGATATTCGTCGCATAGGCCTGTATCGCAACAAAGCGCGCAATCTGATTGCCGCCTGCCAGGCAATCATGGCGAAACACCAAGGAAAAGTTCCTTCGAATTTGGAGGACTTGGTGCAACTTGCCGGCGTCGGACGCAAGACAGCCAATGTCGTCTTGGGTAACGCTTTTAGTATGAACGTGGGTATCGTCGTAGACACCCATGTCGCCCGACTTGCAACTCGCCTGGGTTTGACCCGCGAAACGAATCCCGAACGCATCGAGCTGGATTTGATGCCCTTGGTGCCCCAGTCGGATTGGTGCCTTTTTAGCCACTGGTTGATCTGGCATGGACGTCGCCGCTGCAACGCCCGAAAGCCCGATTGCACCCAGTGCGAGATCCGTGCATTGTGCCCCCGTGTCGGGGTAAACCTGCCCGACTAACTGACCATCCATGGATTCTTCACAGGCCCTTGCCCTCTTCCGTCAAACCGGCGCCCTTCTCGACGGACATTTTATACTCCGCAGCGGGCTGCACAGCCGCCAATTCTTTCAGTGCGCCCTGGCCCTCCAACAAATGCCGATCGTGGAGCAATTTGGGGCGGCGTTGGCTGCCAAGGTCAGACCACTAAACGCGGTGACTGTCATCGCCCCGGCGATGGGCGGATTGGTGATTGGCCAGGAAGTGGCCCGGCAACTTGGGTGCCGGTTCATCTTCGTCGAGAAGGAGGAAGGCAAACTCGTCCTGCGCCGAGGATTTAAGATCGCACCCGGCGAAGCGTGCTTGATCGTCGAAGATGTAGTCACTAAAGGCGGGAGAGTTCAGGAGACAATTGATATCGTGAAGGCAAACGGAGGATCTCCCATCGCCGCTGCCACGTTGGTGGACCGCTCCGATGGAAACGTAAACCTAGGAATGCCACTGATAAGTCTGATCCGACTGCAAGTCGAAGCCTTCGATCCCGCCGCCTTGCCCGCCGACTTGGCTGCGCTTCCGGCAATCAAACCAGGCAGCAAGTAAGACCGAGCTTCGTCAGGATTCGCTCCCATTGGCAACGGGAGCTGGAGATTTCACCTTCGGTCCAGACGACAAAATCAGACGCCTTCAATTTCTCGGTCGCTGGCCACTGCGCATGCAAACGACCGGCGATTTGCGATTCATCCCAGCCACGTTGGGCCAAGCGGGAGCGTTGAGTTGCTTCCGTACATCCCACGGCGACCACTTTGGAAAACTCGGCTGAATAGCCTTTCTCGTAGAGCAAAGGAATCAGTACCGCACAGGCACTCTTATTGCCCTCCCCCAAGCCATCAATCCAGTCACGCCAAGCCTTGTGAATCAACGGATGTAAGATCTCTTCCAGGCGGGCGCGGGCCTTAACGTCCGAGAAGACCAACCGGCCCAAGCGGACACGGTCCAGAGTGCCATCCCCAGAAATGATTCCGTCTCCGAACTCCGCCCGAACCCTGGCGTAACCTGCCTCCGAGGGCTCACAAAGCCGCCGCGACAGATCATCCGTGTCGATAGTCGGCACACCCAGTTCCAATAAGATTCGGCCGGAGGAGGATTTCCCCATCCCGATGCCACCAGTGACGCCAATCGTAATCACAAAAAAAAGGCGCCGTTTCCGGCGCCCGTATTCGTTGATAGCTACTCTTACGGGGTATAAACCACCCGATAGGTCCTCATCTTCGTGCTATCCATGATGGGATCTTTGGCTTCGAGCTTTGCGGGAGCGCTGCTCTCGTTCTTAACCGTCGTCAGCAAAGCCCAGTCCGACGCACCCAAACCTGAGTTGTACTCAACCCGATAACTCTTTCCCGCAGCTCCAGTCCAGCGGATGGCGAATTTCGCCGGCTTCCCAACGATCTGGACTGAACTCACAACAATGGGATCGAACGGTGAGGAATCGAACAGGTTGGCGATGCCATCACCATCGGAATCAATGACCGCGCTATTACGGAGTGCCCACGAAACCTTGATGGCCTTACCGGTGCCATCAACAGTATCCAACATCGGACTAACCGCAGACACCCCCGGAACTTTGATCATCTTGCCAGCCAAAGTAGGAGAGGTAAGCAATACGTCATCTGCAGAAACACCGGAATCGGTCATCGCTTGCCCAAAATAAACCCGGAAGCCATCCGCAATAACCAAGCCGGGCAAGAGGCTGCCTACCGTATCCAGCAATGTTTGTGAAATAACCAAGGTCTTGACATAGAGCGCATTGGTTTCCCCAGCAATCCCTGACAATGTGGTCAAACTGTTAAGGCCACCATTCAGGTCTAGATTGCCTATCGCTGCATTGTTGACGAACCCGGCCGCACTCGGTCCCAAGTCCTTTCCTGACCAAACGAAGTCAGAGAACGCCAGTGCAGGCGGCGTCACCGTCACGGAGACTCCGGAAAGGTCCGCCTTCGGCGGGAGCTGCGGCAAACTCAGTCCGTAAACCACTGAAATCGCACCACCGGTTCCATTCAGCTCCTTCGTCGAACTTAAAGTTAATGTGTCGGCCGCCACCGTACCGCCCGCCAAGTTAAACGTTGCCGCGGTAACAAATGCATCATGCTGGCCGGTAATTGAACCTGCATTCTGGTTGAAGACACCGTCAGAATTGATTTCCAGCACCCCGCTGTTGGCCGTAATCGTTCCTTCATTAATAATCGAGTCGGAATTAAATTCGACAGAACCAGAACGAATGGATCCCGTGTTCACCAAGGACTTCAATGGCAAGTAAGGGCTCACCCGATCCGAGCCGAAAACCACGCGCCCCAAGGTGCTAATCGCCCCTGCATTGGTGAGATTCAGCAGTTTGGGGAACTCCGAGGCAGTGAAATCAAGATTGGGAGAGGCATTCAGATAGGACAACCCACCATCCGCTCCAATGGTGAAGGACTCTGCGGTCGTCCGCAGCTTGCCGACCAAGGGAACAATATCACCCAGGAAAACATTGGTGCTTTGCAGGGTCGCTTCGGCAGCAATCGTAGAGCGCTCCAGAGTAAAGGAAGTTTCCACCACCGTGATGTGGAAATTCACATTAATCGCAGTGCTGTCTCCACGCGTAGCCGTGCTGCGAACCACGAAACTGTGAAGATAGTAGCCACCGCCCAATCTGGAGGTCTTGGGATGGACGAGATTAGTCACAATCAACGGTGAAGTGGAATTAGCCAGATTCAACGAGTAAATGGCCGCATCGACTATCATGGAACGCGACCCTGGCGAATACTCCTTCGCTATAACCGAAAGAGGTCCTTGTGCGCGGAGCTTTGACCGGGCCAGATCGACCGAATTACCTTCGATCATCACCCGGCCACCGTAATTCGTATAGTTGGCCCCCGGCAACGGAGAACCAAACGCCGTAATTTGGCTGTCGAATGCGCCCAACGGGAAGTCCGGGCTGTCAAAACCAGTCAATAGATCGGGCAATAACGGCACCGCCACGTTTCCCTGCAGATACTTCAGATAACCGCCTGAGATGCTGCTAGCGACTGTAAGGAAGGGGGTCCCATCAATCGGCCAATCTCCCAAGCTATCATGAACAGTATTGAACATATCAAAGGTAAACGGCCCCCAATTACCGTTTCCTGTACCAGGGAATTCTTCCGGGGTTGACCCGCCCAGATACAAATCACGGGCCTGGAACTCGTCGGAGTTCACCTCACTGCGCAAAAGCGTAGAGGTGGGAAGAACAGCGCTGCGGTCAGCCACGAAGAGTCGGGCAGTTTCTGTCTGGCCATTCAACGGATTAATGCTACTGGCGGTGAACCTGACATACGAAGCGCGAAACGGATTGTCGATGGCCTGCCCCGTAACCCTTGAAAAGCCCACGTCAACCGCAATATTTGGATCAGGGACTGTTACAAAAACGAGATCATAAGTCATGTTGGTCGGGGTCAGGTCGTTGTCGGCCCGATACCGCATGAACACCTGCGCATTCTCGATCGTTGGTCCAGGTACGGTAAATGCGCCACCACCCACCATTCGGGGGCTCAATTGTATTGGGAAAGCCCCCCCCACATCTAACGTAGCATTGGTAACCGTCCCACCTCCGGTATCGGTGACAATGGGAGTCAAATTAAATCCGGTCGGGACCGAAGCGTACCCCCACGCAATGTCTTGAAATCCTGCTTCAGGAATGACGGTTCCTGCAGTTAAATCCTGTGAGCGGGTGCCGAAACGCCGGGGAGAAATATCGATGGTGCCGGACGACAAGTTCAACGTGTCGCCAAGAATCCTCACTTCACCGCCAGCAGCTCCCAACAATTGTCCACCATTTACAACGTTAGTGGCATTGATTACGATATCGCCATAAGCCTCGCTGCGAGCCCAATCCGGAAAGATGTCCGGCGTAGTGGTGGCGATGGCGATAGCATTCTCGATGCTACCAACACCCGTAATCGTTGCCCCTTGCGCGTTGTAAAAGCTATTTGCCGGCACACCGTCCCCCACCGAAGGGAAATTCTTGAACTCGAATCCCGGGAAATAAGCCATGCTTCCCCGATTCGTAAAATTCACGGTGTTCATGGTGCGGTAAGGCACGAAATTCAGGATGGCGCCGCTGCCAAAAGTCCCGAGATTCACAAAAGCCTTAGCATCCACGGCTGGCAACCGTGACGAACTTATGACTGACCGGTTCACGTAGATATCAGACGTGCCCGCCAAGAGGCTTTCACGGATGCAGGCTGCAACCGCCAGGCCGGAAAGTAGTCGTACTAGGAAATGTTTCATAGATTCACGAGCGACGGAGCCGCTGCTAATTTCCGAAAATCGCCCTCGAATAGCTTCTGATATCGATGGCGGGTGGGTAGACGAAGGGGGCGTTCGTGGAGCCATCAAAGGTGCCCCACATTTCTCCGGCAATACCTTCAGATTGGGTGCTTTGACCGGAATTCAGGAAGTAATTGCCTAGTTTATTGAACACAATTTCGATCGGCGAGGCGCCTACGCCGTTGCCGGTGGCGTCCGGATCGATGATTCCAGGTCCACTGTGCGCTTCACCCGAGGAGCCACCCGAGGTGTTGAGGTAATACGCGGTGGTGGCGGATGACCGTCCGTACAGGAATGGCTTTTGTCCGGAAACCGTACCAAGATCGTTGGCACTGATGACAATATCCGCATGAGGCTGCAGGCGTCCCACCCGTTGACGGAAGGTGCCCGAACCATTCAAGGCCACCACCACGTCGTTAAAGGTCACCAGATATCCGTTGGTTGAAACCATCAGCAACGGATCGTAATACTTGTCCACGTTGACGAACTTGATTTTGTCCACGCCCGCCCGTTTTCCCGTGAAAACGATCTGGGTAACCGCGTTTGAGGCGGTATTTCCCGCATTCAACGTGGAAGTTGTAATGTAGGTTCCAAACGGATAAGGAACAGATACACCGGAAATACTGGTCGTGCCTGTCGTCGTATTGGTGGCGCCTTGGGGATTGGAACTGATCAGACGCCATGGGCTCGAACTCAATCCCTGTCCAATATCCACGACACCAGTGGCACCGGTCTTGTCCTGGGCCGCCAGCAAGACGTCCCCCGGCAGGGATTCGCGCCGCACGCTTCCACGATTATAAAGGTATCGAAGCCCGCCCATGTCATCCCTGCTCAGGCCAGTATAGTAAAATCCCTGCGTGTCATATAGAGCACTGAAGATTTTTCCGTCGACCAACCCGATTTGGGTGTCCGCAAAGGCCACCACCGAAAGATTGGGCTGGGCCGTGTCCACCGGGATCTCCTGAGCGTCGTAAAAATCGGCAAGACCAGTGAAATGCCGCACCTGATAAGTGTACAGCGTGCCATTCACCCGGGGTGAGGGCAGGATGTTGATAGGGTCAAAATTCCGTATATCGACAATCGAAACGTTGTTGGCGGCATTACGACTGTGCATCGAATACGTGTATCGCTCCGGAGACCCAAGCCCAAGGATTTCCAGGAGCACGGATAGCGTCACCGATTTGACATCGTAGAGTCCCAATTGCGCCGCAACGGTATTGATACGCGTGGCCTGGAGCGGAAAGGCGCTAAGCTCGGCATCGGTTTCCGATGCGGCTGGAAGATCGTTGAGCACCTTGAAGGCCGCCTCAACGGCCGCCACACCTTGCGCCCCAAAGTAATCGGTGAAAGACTCGTCAAAGGTATAAGTGACTACAGGTGTGGTCCAGCGATAACCTTCGTCCCGGTTCATCGGACCACCGGCGTCGCCTTCCCTGGCCAAACGGGTCGCACCGCTGTTGTAGCCGATGTCCGCAGTCTGGTAGAAAGCGTATGGCCCGAGCATCGTGAACGCCGACACGGCGGGTTGAATTGCCATGCCCGCCAATACCGTCAGGGAGAAAATGATCTTCTTCGTCATAGTTCAACGAATGAGGTTAACACGGAAATAGGTTCCTTGGGTATTGAAGTCCAAGGGCACGCTCACCGTGCTGGACACCGACAATGCCGCGCCACCCACCGGCGCCCAGGCCTGCAAATCCTGCGACATATATAATTGATAACTTCTTCCGACCACGCTGTTCCACTCAAGTGAAGTAACCCCACCCGCAGTGGCTAGCCGCATCTTAAGCACGCTCGCCGCGGACATTGGATCTGTTCCAGCAAGGAATTCCTGGCGATTACTGACACCATCGTGATCACTATCGGCATCTGGTGAAGGCCACTTGGACGAATCCTGGCCGAAATGCTCCGCTTCCCAATCATCAGGCAAACCATCGAAATTCGCGTCCTCGCCCCAAGTCGAACCCGTTCCCAGCGCGGAAAGGGGAGAAACCCGCCCATCAGTCAGCACATAACGCACTGCGGCGGAGTGAACAGTAGCCGCCGGCAGCGAATCTGAAAGGATTGAGAGGCTGGTGGTCGTCGTCGCAGTTCCCGACTGATCAATGAACACTTCGTAGTGGTCGACAGCCTGTCCCATGACAGCGGGCCAGGAAACAACCAAGCGAGCGGACGATTGCGCATAGACGAAAGGCGCTGATGGCGCCGAGAGTGGCTGCGCAGCCCGGCCAAGCCGTTGGGCGTATACGTCATTTCCAGCGGCCAACCCAGAATAACTGCTCCACGTGGCCAGATAGTCACCGGTCGGGGTAGCCACGACTGAAGGCAGAAATTTGTTGCCCTTGTTGGCGGCCGAAAGATTGATCTCACTTCCCGACGGCGTCCCATCGGAGTTCAGGGTCCGCGCGAGGATTGAAGGAGCGGATTTGTCGGCCCCAGCCGAACGCCACACGATTAAAGCTTCCGTGCCCGAAGCGGCAATCTGTGGCGCAAGCTGACTTCCAACCGCAGTTAGATTGGCGGTAAACTCATTTCCAAATGGAATGGAAGATGTATTGAAGACCCTCCCGGCAATGGTCCAATCCGAGGTGGTGGTGGGGTCGATCTGAGTCCAGACAATCGCAATTTTACCGCCATCCAAAACCGCCAACCGCGGCGCATCGCAATTCATTTTCGAGTTGTTCACCCGGGTGCCACCCACTTGCGTCCCCGAGGCATCGAATAGACCTAGAATGACGTCCGTGGAGGTCGCATGCCGTTCCTGCTCACTGATCCATGCACAGGCGAATCCTCCGTCTGCCAAGGCCACCACGTGCGAGGCTCGTTGCGGTGAAGGCAGCGACAGATTGGCGGTGCTAATCTGAATTTGGCCGCCAATCTTATTCCCAGACAGGTCAAACTTCTGGCCCAGAATGGCAGTTGGATTATCGCTTCCCGAAGGAAGACTGGTGTCTTCTGCGGTCCAGGTGACCAAAACATTTCCGTCACTCAAAAAGGTGAGCGAAGAGCCTTTTTCATTGGCGGTAGCCCCGCCAGCCACAGCGACTTCGCCAGCCGACAAAGTCCCAGATGAGACAAACCGTATTTTAACGTTCTGATGCCCGCGAACACCCGATTGCCAAGTAATAGCCGCCGTTCCGTCGGTTCGAACAACAGTTTGAGGATTCTCCTGGTCAACGCCTGCGTCACCATTGGCCATCGCCACGTAAAATGGCTGCGAAGACGCACTCGAATCGGGGCTGAGTAGTCGGCCACGAATTGAGAAGTTGTTCCCCAAGGTGTTGTCTTGCCAGACAATGAGCCCTCCGCGCTTGGAGATCCCAGCCGACGCAGATATCTGCTCGGCAGGCAACGTCCCGGCAGGCCAATAGGCATTTCCCGAGAGAGCTAGCGCCGCCGGGCCTGAGGCCTCGGTAGCCCAAGCCGCACCCGCAGCCAATACTCCCACTGCGGCAAACCAACCCGCAAAGTTCGAGGGTTTCTGTGAATGATTTCGACTCATATCCGGCTTTTTACTTTACGTGGTGCTGACCAGAAACTAGCCCATCTCGCACTTTTGTAAACATTCTTTGTCGCGACTCACCTTTCGGTGCGTAAATGGCTCTATTGCAGCAGGTTTGGACGCTATTGACCGATCACGGACGGAGTAGGCAGGCTCTTGGGGTCGAACGGCAGATTGTTCGGATCGTGGATACGTTTGCCGGCGGGGTCGATGATGGTCGGAGTGACGAAAATGATCAGGTTCTTTTTCGAGACCCGGCTGTATTCGCTGCGGAACAAACGCCCAATCAAGGGAAGATCACCCAGTCCTGGAACTTTGTCGCGCTGCTTGGCAGAATCCTCTGCGATCAAACCACCGAGTGCGATGGTCATGCCATCCCAGACGATGGCGGTGGTGGCCACTTGGCGAATGCGCAAGCGGGGCAGCGGAAGCACCGCCGTGCGGGTTGCAATATTGGCACCGCTGGCGACAATGATCTGGGGAACAAACTCACCCGGATCATCATAACCCACAAATTCCACGTACGAAGGAATCAAGGTCAGCTTGATGGAAACATCGTCAGATGTGACGTAAGGAATGACGTCCAACGTCGGACCGAACGGTACCGCGGTCGTCGTAGGAATATAGGCAGACGCCAAGGGTGTGAAGGTTTGCCCGACACCCGCAGTACCGGTACCGGCGGTACCGGCGTTGCCGCCCCCGTTCTGACCGCCTTGGGTTCCGAGTCCGACCGCAATAGTGCGAACGTCGGAGACTTGGATTTGAGCCTGGCGTCCGCTCAACGTGGTAACTTTGGGAGCTGAAAGCAAATCGACACCATCCCGTTGGTCAAGCGCCTTGATGACCGCCCGGAATTGCGGATCCGTCAGGATTCCTGTGACGGTGGCAATTGCCGGAATGGAAGTCCCGTCGGAGCCCTTGTTACGCAGCCCGGAGGTGACAGTTTGGTCAGTCGTCGACGAGCCACGGAGGGTGTCAACGCTGGTACCAGGGAACACGCCACCGGGGAGTGAACTGATCACGTTGCCGCTGGCATCAACCACCGAAGATCCCGGGTTTGCTGCCGAAGGTCGTCCTTGGATACTTGGCGCACTGCCACCAGTGAGGCCCACCTTGCCTCCACCCAAGAGGAAGTTGCCAAGATACCAGTCAAAGCCGAGCGCTTTGGTATCCGTTTGATTAACTTCCGCGAAACGCGCTTCGATCTGCACCTGGGGAGGAGCCTGATTCAACGCTTGGATCGCCTTTTCGATGATGTCCAAGTCAGACAAGGTTGCCCGTACAAAGAGTAAACCCGTGCGATCATTGAAGAAGAGAGCTTTTTGGTCGGCATTGGGGTCGTTGAGACCGCCAGCTCCACCAGCACCACCGAATGCGGCATTTCCGCCGAAGCCGCCGCCGAAGCCGCCGCCGCCACCACCGATTCCGCCAAGACCCGCAGCATTAATGGGGAAGTTCACACCCGCTGCCGCGAAGAATTGCTTCACCAGGATTTGAACAAAAGCCATGTTGTTGGTGCGTGTCACGCCAGCGATGCCGATACCTTGACCATTTGCGCCACCACCGCCACCGCCACCGCCGCCTTGGCCGCCCGTGGAATCTTGCGCAACGGAGACGCGAGGCACCGAGTAGAGTCCTCCACCCTGACCATTCTGGCCACCACCACCTTGTTGACCACCACCTTGGCCGCCTTGAATCAACTGGCCAATCGGTAGACCCACGACGCTTTCAAGACCTTGAACAAAGGTATCAGGATCCACCCGGAACGTGCGGCTGTACAATTGGACAGCTTCCGGCAGGCGCTGGGTGAACAGAATCGCATAGTCCTCCATCGAGAACTTGATCGGCTTGTCGGCCGCCTTGGTCACCGCGTCCAACGCTTCCCCCAACGTGATGTGATTGATCGGGGGATCAATGCGAATCTGGATTTCGCCGAGATTCACGGGTTCGGGCGCTTGAGCCGGAACCGGTTGCCCCGTGTTGGGATCGATCGCAAACTGCTGGGCTTGGGGAGCTGCCTGATCAATTTGCGAGCTGATGAAGATGTTGACTCCAATGTGGTCGGGATCGCGTTTTTTGGATTCCTCGTTGAGGAGTTTGACTACTTCCAACAACGGGATTCCGGGAAGCTTAAGCTCATCAATGACGATGCTCTGAAGCTTGCGCTGGATATTCTGTCGGCCACGCCCAGTGTAAATCAGGTTGGTGCGGGCAAAGGCGTTGGCAACCGGAAGTTTTGATTCCGGACGGAACCATTTCTTTTCAATTTCAATGAGCGAATCCTTGACCCCCACTTCATGAACTTTGGCGGCACGAGTGTAGTTTCGCTCGCGGATGATGTTCAGATAGTAGTGCGCTCCCTCATTGTCTGGATCCTTCTTTAAAGCGAGGGTGAGTTTTGCCTCGGCGTCCTCAAACTTGCCCATGTCCATGAGCAGCTTTCCGTCGCGAACCAAGGTGGAAGCGGCCAGTTTGTTGGTGCGTGACGCCGGCTGAAGGTCAACCACTTCCTGACTCGGAAGCTTGCCTTCCAGTTCTTTCAGACGCTTGGCGTTTTCCTTCTCGAAATTAATGGCCTGCAGGTTGTTCGGGTCCGCCCTCAAGGCCTGCTTCACTTCCAGTTCTGCCTCCCGGAATTCGTTTTGCTTGGACGCCGCGATAGCCAGTGCCAAGCGGGTGCGAACCACGCCTTGTTGGGCGATCACCTTCTCGGCTTCGACATTGGAACCCAGCTCGTCGGCCAAGTTCAGGGCTTCACCAAATGATTTGGCAGCTCCTTTAATGTCGCCGCGCTGCTCGATCGCTTTGGCGGTGGTAAGGGTTTGGCGGAGGATAATGGATTTTTCCTCGCG
The DNA here is from genome assembly GCA_035493435.1 of Candidatus Limnocylindria bacterium. Classification (GTDB taxonomy): domain Bacteria; phylum Verrucomicrobiota; class Verrucomicrobiia; order Limisphaerales; family UBA9464; genus DATJII01. The sequence goes on from DATJII010000074.1 coordinate 47,769, forward strand.
ATAGACCGCTCTGGTTGCGGCATCCTCAGTGGGCGTTTGGCCGTAGCCAGCCGGCAAAATCGCAAGGATCGCGGCCAGGCTGAGGAGACAAGACACTTTGGTCATGGGGCTCTTTGCTGGTTGGACTGGAAGGAACATGGCTTATGGGAAGACACTAAATCACTGACCGGATACCTTCTTAACGGTGGTGCGGACTTGATTGGGAGATGAGATTACAACCTCATCTTTCGCAATGGCAACAATCTTGTACGTCACACCACTCAAAGGAAACGATTCGTCAACTCGACGATTGCTGAGATCCTTCTTCTCGATCTCGTAGCGCAGGTCCGCCGAATAACCCATTACCCGGCTGAAGGCCTTCGTGGGAGTAACGGAGAATACTTCTCCACCTTCAATGAGGGCACACACCAATTCGGTGGGACTCTCTTTGGGGCCTTTGATTTCGCGAAGAATGAAAAGCTCGTTTCGCGCGCCTTCGGTAAGAGACATCACCGTGGGACGACGGCGGTCGGACTTCTTTTCGTAGTCGCGTTTGACGGAAAACTGATAGCGGGGAGCTTCAGGGGTGCCCGCAACACCGGTGAAAGAAATCTCCAGCAAAAGTGGATTGAGATTCACTAATTCCAAGCCAGACGGGCCGATTCCGACCTTTCGAGACTGGGGTACCGGCTTGCCATCTTGTCCTCGCACGTAGGTGATAGGATTGAAGGTGTTGTTGTCCGGTCCGGACAAAATCAACGGTTTGGGATGGGCAACCATTTCCAAGGTGGCTTGATTGGTAGTCAAATCCGTAGGCTTGATGGGCTTGACCTTCTGGTGCTGCTTTGTCTCAAGCGCTTTGTTGAGGTTTTCCTGAACATTGGAGACCTCCACTATTAGCAAGAACGCGGCCAAGGCGACGGCCAAGAGCACCAAGCTCAGCACCAACTTTTCGTAATGCTTTTTGAGAAATTGCATTTTTTGGAAGAAAAGGGATTGAAGGTGTGTGGATTACTGGTTGGTGCGTCCGGGAGGTTTAGTTCTGCCACCACCTGATGCGGCGGCCACCGGGTTCAACCTGACCACTTCCAACCCGATGGTTACCTTCAATGGTTTTTCATCCAATAGAATCTCGCCGGGCCGTCCCGAAGTAGCTGCCGGAGCTACTGGCGTGGGGTTTATCGTAGGCCGACCGATGCCATAGCGCGCTGCGAGCGCCGCATCCCGAATCATCGGGCCACCTGCCTGGGGCATCATCACCGGAGCCGCCGTGGCGGGAGTCTCAAGTTGGCCACGTTCCACGTTAATCGTCTTGATGGCATACGTGTTGGAAGCAGCGGCAAAGTTGTTCAACACGGAAGCGAGTTCGCTGCTGAAACATTGGAACGCCACCTCGTACGGGTAAAGAGAGGCGCCGACTACGGCATTCGTGCCGACTTTTTTCGAGGGGATCACGTCAGTTGAACCTGCCGGATCGTTGGTTCCCACGGCTGTCCGTTTCAGGCTGACCAGCGAATGGATGCGTGAGTCAAAGAGAATGCGGCAGATACCGTCCAAATCCATCAGTTGCATGCTGAATGGCTTGAGGCTCTCCGTGGGAAATTTCAGCAATCCCTTTTGGCGGCTGAAAGTGAACGCATATTTCGGTGCAGTGCCGCCGCCAACACCCGCTGGGAGCTTTACGCCGCGTCGATCCGCTTCCTTGTCCAGACTATAGGTGGTCGATTCAAGCAGGGCCTTGAACGATTCGTCATCCAGATTATCGGGAAGTGCTGTAGCGGCAAAGTAACGCCGACAGGCGTCCTGAAAAGCCCGAACCCGTGCCTGCTCGCTTTTGACGGCATCTATATTCGCTTTGTTGGGAAACGGTTCCCGGGTCAACAGTTTGTCATACTGCTGGTTGGCGGCGTCAAGATTGGCCGAGGCATCGGCGGCGCCCGACATGCTGCTGAGCAGGAAGAAGACACCTCCTGCGACAAGCAGGAGAGCCACTACCAAGCCAACAACAAACAAGAGATTGCGTTTGATCCAAGCCATATCAGAGCTTGATTGGGCGTCGAAGTTTCAGTTTCAGAGGGAATGTGAAGGTGACCGCATTGTCGTCCACCTGCTCCAAGGTACCCGAAAGTTGGGATTCTTTTTCGTCGAAAAGCGGACTGGCCTTGATCCCACGCTCGAGTTCGTAAGCCAGGTCGTTGTTCGCCTGGGGCTTGACCTGCTGAAGGTTGATCGCACGAATCGTGAGATTGATAAAAGCCAACTCGTTCGTGTTGTTTTGGGCCGCCTTGGGCTTTGGCGCGCCCCCCGCTTCAGCACCTTCTCCGCCCGCAGCTGCCGCGCCACCATTCAACGGAGGCAAGCCATAACGACGACGCAGGGCATCGTCCATGATCGTTACCGGACGAGAGGTCGTTTCCTCTTCGGTTTCTTGGGTCACCGTGGGTTCCGTGGAAAGAAATGTATCAACCCAGACTCCGGCACTCTGCACCCCCAGCTTCTGGCGCACGTTTTCCTCGGTCGTCTTGAGCACCTGGCGCACTTCCCCAAAGATTTGCTGCCAATAAACCCGGTCGGCCAGCCAGCTATTAAGTTGGTTGGCGTCAGTGACCATCTTCTTGAGAGCGTCTTCCTCAGCCTGCTGCCGAGTTTCATCCGCGGCCAGTGGCTCCACTGCCTGCTTCACTTTATCCAGCGCATCCGATTTGGCCGCAGCCACCCGGGAATAAAAAAGCCCGGAGGCGAAGACTCCGAGCGCTAAAGCGTAGGCGGCGGCGAGTAGGTAGGGTTTCTTGGAGTTGAACTCCTGCCGGGAGCGGGAGCTCTTGGGCATCAGGTTCAACTCGACTGGACACTGGGCGATATTCCGGAGTCCCAGTCCAACCACTTCACCAAAGCAGGAAGCAATCTTTTCGAGGCCGGTAACGTCCACCCCAGGATCTAGCTGAACATTTCGGAACGGGTTGAAATACTCGACGGGGACGCTGAGCTTCTCTTGGAAGAACTCGGCCGCGTAAGGCATGATCGAACCTCCGCCGCACATGTATACCCGCACGGGGGCGCTGCCACCCTGCTGCGTACGGTAAAACTGGACGGTTTGGTTCACTTGCAAATGTAAACGTGTAAGCACGTTACGGGCCACTTTGGAGATGGCCGCCACTTGCGGATTGTCCGGCTCTTCGTAGGCTCCACCCAGGCTCACAAAGGCTTCCGCCAGCTTGAATTCCTCCGCTTTCGCAAAGGGCATCTTGGCTTCAGCCCCAAATTCCTGGGTGATCAGGTTCGCCCCTACGGGCACCGTGCGGACGTAAAACTTGTTCTTCTCGAACAGCAAGACGTTGCTGGTCTTCGCGCCAATATCGATCAGCAGGCTGCAGCCATCGACATCTCCGTAGTTGAACCGAAAAGCATTGGCCAAGGCGGCAATGGCGCCGTCGACCACTTCCATTTTCAGGCCGGTGCTTTCGCCCGTCGCGAAGAGCTTCTCGACGATCTCCGACTTGATCGCCACCAACAGTACTTCAAGCCCACCATCGCTGCTGGTTCCCAGAATCTGGTAGTCCCAAGCGCTTTCCGTCAATGGAAACGGAACGTTTTGCTGGGCTTCGTACTGGATGATTTGGGTGACCTTCGACGTGTCGACCGGAGGAAGTTTGACAAACTTCGAAAACACCTGGAAGCCAGGCGCGCAAAGATTCGCAGAACGACCCACAAATCCGCCTTCGACGAGCAATTCGCCCAAGGCTTTTTTGACAGCGGCGTCCCGGGCGGCATCTTGAGAGCCAGCCAGACCGAGAGGCTTGACGCCAAATCGGAGAAGTTTCAGGCCGCCGGCTTCGGCAGCCTCGAACTCTCCTATCTTCAGGGTCCCTGCCCCGAAGTCTACTCCCAAGAATGATTTAGACTTTAGCATAAGTTGCGTCCGGTTGAACGCCGCCTCCACAGTCAAAAAATCGCCCGCCACGGTCAGCCTTGAGGCGAGCGATCACGGATTTCGTGCGCTAGCTACTCAATGCAGGTGGGACGGTCAAACAGAAAAGTTCGAACTTTACGAAGCGTTGACGAACAAACGCACAATTGCCACACGTCGCAAGATATTCCATTGCAGCACATTGCAAATCAGAAACCCACTGAATTCCGCAATCGGACAACTGTAAATTTATTCTACCTCGGTCCGGTTGCCCGGACGATTCCGGGACGCGTGAATTTTTCATCCGCAAATCCCTCGCACATCGATTCCTGACAAAGTTTCGACGACCCAAGTCGGATGAAAACCAGCCAAGTCGGCCACGGTGGATCCTCCCGTTGCCACCGCCAGGCAGCGAGCCCCCACCGCCGCCGCACACTCGATGTCTCGATGGGTGTCACCAATGACCAGAACTTCCTCCCCAGCGAGGGGGCGGGCTAGCAATTTTTGGCCCCGATCAACCGCGATCCGGGCCAGGACATTCCGGTCCTCGTGATCGTCCCCAAACGCACCCATTTGGAACCACTCCCACATTCCGTGGGCGCGCAACTTGATTTCCGCCCCCAGCCGGACATTACCTGTGAGCAGTCCAAGAAGAGGTGGTTCAGGCAGCTTTTCGAGTTGGGCAACAAATTCCGGCACCCCGGGGCAGGCTTCTCCCGGAGACGCCTCCATGTGGGCATCGAGGAGAAACAGGTAGGTTTCCACAAATCGCTCACGATGGACGGGGTCATCCTGAAAGCCGTGGAGCCGAAGAAACTCTCCCACCAATGAGGTGTCCGTGCGTCCCGCGAAGTTGAGGGAATGGGTTCCGTTGGGGCGTTGGAACGCGATCTCGGAGGTTCGAGCAAAGGCTCGCACCCCTGCCCCACCTGTCCGAATCAACGTTCCATCGATATCGAAAAGCACCAGTCGAACCACATTGGGGAGCCTGAGGCACCCATCGATATATGGTCAAGATTCGCCACCGAGCAATCGCTCGGCGTTGAGGTCTGGAAACAGATTGTACTGCCGCTCGCGTGCTTCCAAATAGCCTCCTGGCGGAGCCCCCAAGCATGTAGACGCATCCAGGAGCTGGTGCGCCGCCTCCAGATGGTCGCTCACACGCTTGGCCGGATAATCGCCGGCGGTTCCCATGCGCAATAAAAAGGGCCAATCACTCGACTGCGCCAGCAGGACTTCCCGGGCCGCTTGATTCAGACATCGTGTCTGGAACGCATTTGGAGTTTCGGACGCCACCTTGGCCCCACGGAGCGCCGCCACGAGCCGTCCTTCGACCACCCGCAGACGAGGCTGGATCCATCCGTTGGCTGGATGCAACCACACGCTGGCGTAACCGGCCTCACCCCAAGTCGACGCGGCGATCTCGCAGGTCTCGAAGGACCCTTTCTCGCGCCACAATTCGCCGGGGGTCGCTGGAGCAACTGAATCTGACGCGACCAACCGTCGCATGACCGCGTCCAGAAACTCCGGTCCCTCGTGCCACCAGTGCCCAAAAAGTTCCGCATCGAAGGGGGCCATGATCACCGGCGGACAGGCCAGCCACGCCTTCGCCTCCTGGCAGGCTTTGATTCGTTCCGCGACAAAGTGGGCCGCGTGATCTTGCACCGCCTGGAGTGCGCTGGCCCGGTCATACCAGTCTTTTTCCACTCCCGGCCCACTGACCCGATGCAACTTCAGGCCAGTGGCTACCCGGTTCTCGGTCCCGGGCAAATAACGCCCGACATAGCCCCACTCGCAGTGGTCTGCGATGTCCTGATGAAACTCCCGGTACCGTGGATCCCCGGGATACCCCTCGTGCCGACTCCAAACTTGCCTGGCGCTGGCTGCATCGCGTGCGAAGGAAATCAGGCCGTTCGGCAGGGAAACAGGCCGAAAAGTGGCCATCAAGGGCGTAGGACGACCATAAAGGAAGGCGTGAGCCTCAACCGGAAACCATTTCAAACCCGCTGCCGCCAACACTTCGGCCAATTCCGGTACATAGGCGCACTCTGGCAGCCAAATGCCTTGGGGTAAGCGGCCAAAGTGGCGTCGATATTCCCCTACACCCAATTCAACCTGAGCCTTCAGGAAAGTCGGGCTGGCCAGTAGAAACGGCAGGAAGGCATGGGTCGCGGCGCAACAGAGTATTTCCAAGTGTCCGGCTTCCAGGTGCCAGCGGAATGCCGGGAGGAGTTTGCCCCCCTCACCGTCCCAGGTCATCAAGGCTTCGACAAAACGGTCGCGGCAAGCAACGGCCGCCAAACGCGCCGGAGGGACCAAGTGCCAACGCTCTATCTCCGACTCGGCAAGTTCCACGCGCTCCTGCAAATAGCGCCGAATTCGCTGTTGCAGGAGCGAATCGTCAAGCATGGCGCACAGGGGTGGCGTGAGCGAAAGCGCCAAACGCCAATTCAAGCCCTCGGCGGTCCACCGGGACATATGGGCCAAGAGCGGCAGATAACACTCTGCCACCGCCTCAAACAGCCACTGCTCTTCGTAAAACCGCTCGTGCTCCGGATGCCGGACAAAGGGGAGATGGGCATGCAGAACCAACGCCAAGCGCCCCTGCATTGATGACTGCATTACACCCCCTGCGCTTTCAACCAATGAAGGATCACGCGATCGCCGCCGGGACTGGAGGTTGCCGTTGGACGTCGGGGGGATGGGTTCCGACTTCCCCCGAATAAATCGTCGAACGGGAAAAATCCAACGCGGCAGAACGCGTCTCAACTCCATCCGGTGAGACTGCAGTCACCGGCAAGGGGTACTCCCCATCCGGCAGTGCAAAGCGGAAACTGAAGCTTCCGTCAGGCCGAAGCTTCACTGGCCGCCCTCCCACCGACACCACGGCCGCCTTATCAGTGCTACCGTAAACGATCAACTCGGCGTTCACCCGCAGCCAGAATTCGCGCGATCTAGCTGCCGACGTCGGAGGAAGGCTGCCAGGCACGATGGGCCCGATTTCCCCCATTTGTTGAAGACCACCCGCCTCAGAGTTCCGAATCGACGACGAACCTGCGGTTGGCTCTGTGTTCGGCGCATTGACCTCGACCCTTTCAAAAATGTCCTTCGCAAGATCGGCCGAATTTGGACCGCCGGGCGTGATCTCGACCCCGGCCAAACGCCACAAAGACGCTTTGGCGTCCGAAGAAATCGAACCCGAACTAGGTGCGGAAACGGAATTTGTACCCGAATCGGAAGGCGTCGGGTGATCGAACCGGACGGTGGAAATCTCTCCGGCAGGGAATGCCACTTCTTCGCCCCGTTTCTGCAATTCGACCGAAGCCCGTTCAATGCCCGTCGTGGGAGTCGTAACGCGGTTGGATCGGGCATGGGTTTCCCATTCCCCAGAATCGCGAAGAAACCCGATCTCAGCCACGTAAGTGGTCCCCGAAAAATCCAAGTGGGCGAATAAATGGTCGGTCACTGGAGGCACATTCAAGACCCGGTGCGGCGTCGAAAAATCACCCACCGAATACACCTTCACTTGCCAAACTCCGCCGACGGCTTTCGCATACCGGGCCAATTCGAAGCCCGGAAAACTCCAACAAACATATAAAGAATAGGGATCGCGGGCATGGATCCAGATATCTCCATTCGGTGGCGTCGCACGACCAACCGTCGACTCTGGTGGCGGAAGGTGATTTTCACCCCATTCAGGAACCGCCGAGGATTCCATGCGGTCCACCGGAATGGACTCCGGCACCCAAGCTGGAGGCGCCCAAGGAGTCGATACCGGGGCTTCAAGGCGGGCCACCGCTTCGGTCTTGAACGCCACCGGCACGGACCTTGAAACCTCGTGATCTACGGGAGATTCGGATTTCGCACTTACACGTGGAGGCGCCGTCGCAATCTCAGGTTCCCCAGTTCCTTGAGCCGTAACGTAGACCCCCGAAGGATCCACGGGTGAATCCCCTTCCATTAGAATGGGGGGGACATACAAGGTAAAAGGAGGGAATTGGATCGGCTCTTCCACTACGGTCAGGATGGCCGGGACGTACGGAATTGAGATTCGCTCCCTTTCCATTGACGGCAAAGCCGCGACCGGAATTGGGACCTGTACCACTGCCGGTTCGCTCATTGCCGGTTGCGGCACCGTTTCCCCACCAACCGACGCGGCGACAGGTGCGGGCGCTTCGGGGAGCATCCCAGTCGCTTCAGAAAGTACCGCACGCGAAGCGGTCTTAGCCCGCTTCTTGGGACCGGCAGGCAACGCGGGATCGTCGGAAATCAGGTCCATTTGGACGTGTCCGGCCTTGGTTCGGGCGGTTTTAGACTTGGAGCCCTTCGCTTTTGTCGCCGCCGGAATTTCCGGCTCCGTCACTTTGGACTTCTTACGATTGCCCGTTGGGGGCGCTTGATCAGGCATTGCGAACCGGAGTATCGGCGTTTTTCCGGACTCTGGCACGGACTCATTCAAGGTCTTGGCGGACTTGGCCTTATTGGGGAGCGCTGGAGCCTTCAACTTGGCCGATTCTGCTTCCTTGGGTTTCGAGCCAGTTATGGGCAGGGGTTCGCTTTGCTTTGCGGGCTGTGGGGCGGCGGACTTGGACGTAGCCTTTTCCTTCTTGGATTTCGGTGAACTCGTTGCCGCAGCAGCGGTTGCCGAAACGGGCAGAGATTTCTTTGGCGCAGTCAGGTCGGCTGCCGGAGAAGGAGTGATTTGGCCGATGTCTTTGATCGTTTTCTTCACCTTCGCACCCGTTTTTTTTGCCTCGGGTGAAGGAGGTGGGACGACGTTGGCAGGCTTTTTAGGCGGTGGTTGTTGCGAGGGGGACGACGAAAGAGTGGCGACGGATGGCTTTTTCTTGGGTTTGTCGGCGCGACTCATAGTGGTAGCTACGCAGCAAGAACCAGGGTTTGGGCACCCCAGCCCGCGACCAAAGCTAGGCCCCAATCCGAGCTGGAAGCAATGGCTTTCTTATCATGCACTTGCGGTTCCAGTATCGGCCTGCTTCACCAGCACTACCCGCCCGACGCACCGGAGGCGAGCAGTGAGCCGCTTCTCCGCCGAATCGCATTCCGCAGGTACACCTGTTCGCGCAGGGACAATAGCCGCATCGCCCGCTCGGGAATGCGGGCATTTCCTTCGGCGGCTTGCTCGGAGTTATAGGAGATCGTGTTGGTGCCGAGATAGAGAAACCCCGCCCCGGCGCGGGTGGCATCCAACATGGTATAGCAAACCCGTCCTTCCTGGCCGACCAGTTGTTCTCCGATCTTCTGGCGAAGTGCGTCGCGAATCTTGGCGTCCGAGGCATTCTGCGGAATGATCGCATCGATTCCCGCCAGGACGATCCGGTATTTAAGTCCGCGGGCGTCCTTGAAATGGATCGCGTTCTCGGAAGCCATTCCCGTCACCTGCCCTTCGAGGACCGGCAAGGCAACGGGCGTGGAATAGCCTGCCACGCGCCAGACATCGTAATAATCCAGCAAGGGGCGGGCCTGCTCCCGCCGATCCCACAGGAGATAGCCTCCTGCGATCAACAGGCTAACTGCGCCAAGTTTCAGGATTCGATGGAGTATACGGAACATCTTACACCGCCTTTTCCGAGGCCGCCTCATTGGCCGTATTACCGCGAACGGCTTTTTCGAAAATCTTAATACGTGGATTACGCATCAATATCGGCCGGGCAGTATTGAGGGGAAGCGCCACGGGTGGGCTGGGTGGACGCTCTTCCCGCCGCTGCGCCAGCAGTGCCAAATTCACTTCAGGCTGCGCGTGCAATCCGGGATCATAGTCGTGGCGCAATACCAATATTTCCCGGGCTCGAATACAATTCGCCACGTTGTTGAAGCGAAAGACTTCACGGGCAAAGGACTTCTCCGTCCACGTACCGGGGCGTGTGTTGCGCAGGCCGATCAGGAAAGCAGCCGGGAGATCCGGATGCCGAACGCCTTCTAAAAAACAAAGCCCCAACGCCATTCGCCGCCATCCGCGCAATTCGCAACGTCGGATGACTCGCAGCAGCCGCCCGGCTGCCTGAGACGGCACGCCATCGGTCAGGGGCGCCGTGATTGGCCGGGCGACGGCATCGCCGATGACCGGTGCCCACATCACGCCCGCCGCCATCCCCACAACGATCGCCAGCCCAAAGTTGCCCGCGTTCGTGACATCGCCAAAGGCTCCGCCGTCATTGGGATGACAGGCACGCCACATTTGCCAGGCAAACAAGATCGTAAAACTCCAGCGCGCGAGGTGTATCATAGGAAGTTCAACGGTTGGGTTGCGGCGAAAGAATGGATTGCGTGGTCACCACTCCCCGAAGAGTCAGGTCGAGGCGATGCCGATTGACCGCGTAAGCCCGTGCGGTGGATTCATCAATGATCTCAGCCGCCAATAGCTCCTGCAAATACTGGTCGAACGAATGCATCCCCACGTGATTGGAGGCCTCCACAATACCCGTCAGGAGAACCAAATTATTTTCCATGATCGCCCCTGATATCCCGGCGTCGCGCAGCATGATTTCCAAACAGGGCGTCCGGCTGCCCTCCCGATTGGGCAGGAGCCGCTGGCAGATGACGGCATTCAAATTCCGCGCCAGCAGGGCGCTTACACTGGCTTGCTCGTCGGCGGGATAGAATTCACGGATGCGCCCGATCGCTTGGGCCACCGAATCCGCATGCAAGGTGGTGATCACTAAGTGCCCGGTCTCCGCCGCCTGCATCGCTGCCCAGATGCTCTCGCGATCACGGATTTCTCCCACGAAAATGACATTAGGATCCTGGCGCATGGCGTTGCGAATCCCAGCGGCAAACGAGTCCGTATCAATGCCTACCTCGCGCTGCTCAAAATGAGATTCGGCATCCGTGAAGACATACTCAATCGGATCCTCCACGGTAATGATTCGCAGCGCAGAATTCTCATTGAGGTGCTGGATCATCGCCCGCGTCGTGGTGCTCTTCCCCTGCCCGGTGGGTCCCGTCACGAGTATCAAACCACGGGGCTGCATCGCGATGTCCGCCAGCGATTCCGGCAACTGGAGGTCTTCCAACCGCATCCGCTGCTGCGGCACGACGCGAAACGAAAACGACTGCCGCCCCCGTTGCTTGCTGAAATTGGCGCGGTAACGCCTTTCGCCATGGTAAAAACTCGAATCAACCTCCCGGGCCACCGTGATTCGGGCCACCAAAGGAGGCGAAAAAGCGTCGAGAAACCACGAAGTGAGGGTGAGGTCCTCGGGGAACGGAAAAAGGCTCTGCGGAACTTCCTTTAGCCGACCATCGACGCGGATCATGAAACCCGCTCCGCCCCGCCCGTGCAGATCCGAGGCACCCTCTGCTTCACACCACGAAAGCAGATCGGACAGACGAGTTTTTTGCGGAACCTGTTCCATACCAAGGCTGGAATGACTTTAGTTCACATTTGTGACAATGGCAAGCACTGTTACGGCTGAAAATGTCGGCGGCGAGTGTTCTCCATCCGGTTTACTGGCGAGCCGATGCTTTGCAACCGATCAAGCGGTATCTGGCCGCCCGTCGATTCATTCGGACTCCATTCCCTTGTTTAGCCTTCGGGAAGGCGTTGGGAGCCTGTTGGTTTCGTTACTTTTGCACGAACCAGTGGATGAAGCCGCAGTGATCGCAAAGCAGGCAGTAACCGGCATTGTGGTGCCACTCCTGTGACATGCCCGTCGAAAGGGCGGTATCCACCTGGACGCGGCGCCGATGGAATTGCTCGTGGCCGCAGATCAGGCACTTGACGTGTTTACCTTCGATTTCGACCCGGCAGGGGTCAGTCTTGAATTGAGGCATAGGCTGGTCGTGTGTGCGTTGTGGTATGGTGTGGTCTAGTGTCAGTATTGATACGTCGTGGGTCGGTCAAAAGACGGGAGAAACGTCCGAGCGGCGAGACGAAGAGGCACCCTGAGGCGCGCCGAAGGCTGCGTCTGGATCGTCACGCCGCTGTCGCGCCGGACTTTCTTCATGGGATATTCGGAGTAGACCACAGCCACCTCAGGATGGGAAGCACGCAACACATTTCCGCGCGCAGATGGTGACTTTCCAAAAAACAGGGTGGGCATCGTCGGTCTTAGCCAACCGTAAGGTAGCCAAAACCCGGTAGAGCGAGACTCCGTCGAGCCCTGCAATCGGTGAGAGGAGTCGCTTCGAAGAAGAATAGGCACGTCGAAGCTACGAACCTCCTGGCCTGACAGATCATGCTCCGTTGGAATGTATTATGCCCCTACCCGAAGCCCCTCGCAGCAGGTTTGGGCTCGACGGAGTCTAGCCCTACCATCCTTTAGCGGACGCGCCGGGTACGCTCAAATCGCCAGGAGAAGCCTGTCTCTTGGGTCGTCTCAGAACCCAGATTTCTTTGACGGCTCGGCTCCCTGTGCCCGCAATCATGCGTAAAGGCCCCTGCACGGCTCCGGCAACGGAAGCTTGACACCGAGCCCACTTTCCGAGACGAAAGGGGCCATGCAACGCGCGCAAGCTCTTCTCGCCGCCGCCGCCTTCCGGCGGGCGGCTGCAGCTGCTGCCGCGTCCCCGGGCTCCACACACGCCTGATTAACCAACAGGAATGTGGTCCGAGCCCGGTCCGGGGAAGTTTCTACTTTCCCCGCCACCTTCCTTTGCTTCCAATCGTATGCATTCAATGACTCCTACTTCGCGTAACTTTGTCGCCGATCACGTGACCGGAATTCCCCGGTCCGGGATTCGCGACTTCTTCGAACTGGTGCAGAACACCACCGGCGTTATCTCCCTGGGGGTGGGAGAACCGGATTTCGCGACTCCCTGGCACATCCGGGAAGCCGCCATCTACGCCTTGGAACGCGGCCGGACCCAGTACACCTCAAACCTGGGGTTGCTGAAGTTGCGCGAGTGCATCTCGAAATACGTCAGCACGCATTTCGGCGTCACTTACCATCCGGCGACGGAGATCTTGGTGGCGGTGGGTGTTAGCGAAGCGCTCGATCTCGCGCTTCGTGCCGTCCTGAATCCGGGCGACGAGGTCATCTACCACGAGCCCTGCTACGTCAGTTATGCGCCCAGCGTGGTGCTCTGCCACGCGAAGCCCGTAGCTGTGGCGTGCCGCACTGAGGATGCTTTTGCGGTGACGGCGGAGGCGATTGAAGCGGTCATTACGCCCAAGTCGAAGGTCCTGCTCCTTTCTTTCCCCACCAACCCCACGGGTGGCACCATGACCCGTGAGCAACTGCTCAAGATCGCCGCCGTGGCGATCAAGCACGATCTCCTGGTGATCACCGACGAGATCTATTCGGAGCTAACGTTCGAAGGCGAACACGTCTCCATCGCCAGCCTGCCAGGAATGCGGGAGCGGACGCTTTTCCTGCACGGATTTTCCAAAGCCTACGCCATGACGGGTTTCCGTATCGGCTACGCCTGCGGTCCGGCGCTGTTGATCGACGCTATGATGAAGGTGCATCAGTACGCGATTATGTGCGCCAGCATCATTGCCCAAGAAGCGGCGATTGAAGCGCTCACCCGGGGCGAATCCGCCACCGCTGAAATGCGTGAGCAATACAAATTGCGCCGAAATTTCATTGTCAAGGCGTTGAACGACATGGGGTTGAAATGCCACCTGCCGCGCGGATCCTTCTACGCCTTTCCCAATATCAGGACCACGGGTCTGGACTCCAAGGCCTTTGCCATCGGGCTGCTCCAACAGGAAAAAGTGGCCTGCGTCCCCGGAGGCGCTTTTGGTCCCAGCGGCGAGGGATTCGTCCGATGCTGCTTCGCGACGGCGTTCGACCAAATCCAGATCGCCATGGACCGCACCGCGAAGTTTGTCGAACGCACCCGGAAAGGCTGATGGCCGGAAATCGCCGACGGGCGAGCGAATGACGCATCAAATCTTTTCACGCATCGGATGTAAAACGGACATGGACCGCCGCGCTTTCCCAATTGCCCGGATCGCCCGCGCTGCCTAGTGTCCCGCCACTCTGTCTTGTACCAAAAATTGTTATGGCTGACCTCCTTTCCCAACTGAAGCAACACAGCGTCGTAGTGGCCGACACCGGCGATTTCGCCGCGATGCGCAAATACCAACCGCGCGACGCCACCACCAATCCCAGCCTGCTGCTGAAGGCTGCCACCATGCCGGAATACGCCGCCGTGGTGGACAAAGCCGTCCACGACGCCAAGGCCGAGGCCCCGAACACCGCTGCCGCGCTATCCCTTGCGATGGACAAACTGTCGGTCGCCTTCGGCGTTGAGATCCTCAAGATCGTGCCGAATCGCGTCTCCACCGAAGTCGACGCCCGTTTGAGTTTCGACACCCAGGCCAGCATCAAGAAGGCGAAGTCACTGATCGCCATGTACGAGGCCGCCGGGATTCCCCGCGAACGCATCCTCATCAAGCTCGCTTCCACGTGGGAAGGCATCCGCGCCGCCGCCGAGCTCAAGGAAGTGAACATCCGGTGCAATCTCACCCTGCTCTTCTCCTTTGCCCAGGCCGTCGCTTGCGCCGAAGCGGGCGTCCAACTCATCTCGCCCTTCGTCGGCCGCATCCTGGACTGGTACAAAAAGAGCACCGGCACCGCCGCCTATGCGCCCAACGAAGATCCCGGCGTCGTCTCGGTGACGAAGATTTACAACTACTACAAGAAGTTCGGCTTCAAAACCGAAGTCATGGGCGCCTCCTTCCGCAACAAGGAAGAGATCCTGGAATTGGCCGGCAGCGACCTGCTGACCATCAGTCCCCAGTTGTTGGAAGAACTCCAATCCAACCAAGGTACCGTGGTCCGCAAACTGACGCCGGAATGTGCCAACGCCGCCTCCATCGAGAAGATCCAGATGGACGAAAAGATCTTCCGCTGGATGCACAACGAAGACCAGATGGCCACCGAGAAGCTCAGCGAAGGCATCCGCACCTTCGCCGCCGACTGCATCAAACTGGAGAAGACGCTGGCACCGCGTTTGGCGTAAGATATTGCGGTCATTCCCAACCGAAGGGGCGCTGCACGATAAGTGCATGCGCCTTTTTTTGGCTTTAATGTTCCAACAGGCCCACATTGGAATGACAACGTTCTGGGAGAGATCAGCCATATTCAGGAAATGAAAAATAGGATAGCCATTCTTTTGGCAGGCTCACCTTCGTTCGGACGTGCAAGCCACAAACCTCTTTCATCAGAAGACGAACCAGCACCTCTCCCCCTATTTCATCGTCATGGCCCGGTAATGTGAATGAGCTATTTATTAATAGACCATCACCGGTCGAAAAATGTGTCGTCTCCGTAATAGTCGATTCAATGGATTCTTAATGAAATGGGCTCGCCAGAACCAGCATATGTGACCGCCAGTGTTCACTGTTTCACGAGTGACTGTCTGAATTTCAAGATTTCCCAGAGATTCATTCTTCGGATTCGGCGCGGCTATCCAAGCTTGAGACAGGTCAGCACTAATTCCATGTTCGCATTGGCATTCGACGTTCAAAATAATCTCTCCAATGTTCACGCAATGCGGCGATAGTCAAACTCTGGACAAATTGCGGCAATATTCCAAACCCTCAGCAATGACAGTTTTGCCGGCTATCTCATTCCGAGGCATTTGATCTCGTCGCCGAATTATCCAAATCATTTATGAATGCGGTGGAGCCGATGCTCAAAAAGTGCGATTCAGCACATTTCGCCGAGTTAACCCATCAATCCTTAACCAATTGATGATAAATGACTTACCACAAATATTTACGCCACCATCCGGGTTGCATTTTGTCAAAAAATCGGTAATCTATCGGCAAGCATGGTGTCGCTATTCCATCTTTTTGAATTCTCCTATCCGGACGGGATGCTTTTCTTTGATCGATCAGGGTTGATCGGTCAGCGACTTCAAGCGGCATTTCCAGGGCTGCTGGTTAAAAGTACCGCCACCGATCAGCGCGATTTCGTCTTACACGAAAAAAGCCTCGACCTCTATTATGGATTCAGCACCGCCCATATCCAATCACTTGCGCCCAATTGTTCGGACTTTCCAGAAATCGCACAAAAATTCTTTCAAATCGTTGTCAGCACGCTGGAGATCTCGGTAATTAAAGAATTTCGTTTCCGATACGTGGTGGGTCGGCCATGCGATTCGCCAGAGCAGGCTCAGCAATTACTACTGCCCCATATCCCGCAAGAAACTCAGACTCAATTAGGCAAGATTGACTTTAAGATCCAGAAAGTCCTGTGGCATGCTTCGCAAGCA
>DATJII010000075.1:0-8423 GCA_035493435.1 Candidatus Limnocylindria bacterium
TTATCTCGTTTCCTTTTCAATTTTTAGTTTCAAATATGATTTGAAACTAACCAGTTTGCCCGAGTTGTCCTGGTGTCGGCGGACATATTGGCGAGCGGGCACAGGGATGCCTACGGCTATAATCAATTCGGTTGTGAGAAACCTGACGGAGGTTGGTCAAGGCGCCGGAAACAACTCAACGCGTTCGTGACCTATTTCTTCGACTCTTGAGGCATCCGAATCAATCCGGTAGAGAAACGTCCTTCGGCACATCGCGCCAATGCGCCTGCTTAAACGGATAGCCCATCTTCTTTTCATAGAACCTTTCCCAAGCCGCGTACATAAAACTGGAGCCTTCCCCCCTTACCATTTCGTCGTATTGACCATTTTCTACAATGCGCTCCCAGTCGTCACTCCGGACGTATGTCACCCAATAATCGAATGCGAAACCACTCTCGACTAAGAGCCAATTCTGCTTTTCCTGCAGAACCGACTCGGCATCAGCCTCTTCGAGAAATAGCGAATCAAGATCGAAGAATAGAGGAAACGCCGCAAACGGACGGACTCCCGCATGAGTGGAGACTAGGTCATCGAAGTCCCGCCGGAGTTCTATGAATGTTTTGCTTTCGTTGCAAAGATCGAAGCCGTCTCGAGTGAAATAACGGTCATGTGCCTCAAGAACGCGGTCCAGCATTGGCCCGTAAAGCTGACAGCGCAAGACGTGTTGCTTCTGTTCTGAGCTCATATGATAGAGAGCGGCGAGTCCGGCCTCAATCTGACGGATCAGGCGATAATGCGGAACTGCTCGGAACCAATCAGCCAGTTGACGTCCGACCACCAATCCGAATACGACTTGGGGCGTAGAGGATTTCTCTTCTGGCCATTGTTTTAGCGGATAAAAATTCCCCTCCACTATCGCCGCATGGAAGAGGTTCCACCTCGCCAAATCATCAACCGTACTGATATAAGTGGTAAGATCTCCGAAGCTTTGTTTTCGGCATCGCAGCTCTCTCATCCCGGCCAATTTTGCCACGAGATCGGTGTAATTAGGACCCGCTTGCATCGCAGGAGATGAATTTAATGCAACAATGCGGTCGGGATTATTTGCAGCAGACATTTTTCCTTGGATTTTCGAGTCAATTTGAAGGACTTGCCAGCCCTAGCGCAAGCTCGAAGGCAGCTCTTGCTGCCCCTACTTTCCCCACAGAGGTTTATCTGCCGTGGTAAAATAGCGCTGTCGGCTACCACGTCCGCTTTCTTGTGTCCAAACGAGCCTCCGTTACCCGAGTTGCTCGTAAACCTGCACATGTCGCTTGAAACGCCGCCCCGGATAAAGTGACGGGGCATTCCGTTTTTTGGAGCGGTGGCTCGTGTGGAAAAGCCACATGAGAAGCAAATCGTTCTGCACTCTCGCGAAGAATTGGGTCAACAGCACTCCGTTGTCATTTCGCACCACGATTTGCGCCACCACCTTTACGTCATTGGTAAGAGTAGAGTGGAAAAAAAATCCGACCTTTGCGGGTGGTTTGTCCGCCACCTCGGCGTGGCACACCCGTCCGCAGTCGAGGCGTATGCAAGCGCGGTGGAACGAACTCGACCGGGGTTGGGCCGGAACAACCTTGACCGGAAGATATAATGTGTTTAAGCCGAGGCGAACTCTCTTTGGCGGCGCGGGGAGATCGAAGTTTTCATTCGGGCTATTGTCTCTCAAAGTGTTTTTTTATTGCCCTGACGTCCGCACCCACGGGCAGGTGGCCCTTCAAAAACTCAGCTATACTGTCTGCCATGAATGGATCTTCGATCAGTATCTTGGGGTGTCCGTGAGAATATGCTGCGTTCAAAATTGAACTAAAATCAATCCAATCTATATTATCGACCGAATATCCAATAATGTGAATTTCGTCAGCTTGCGCCGCAAAAATCTTTGCTGTCGCCCACACATTATTGATATACTGCGCAAACGGCAATTTGCGCTGGTCATACCTATTGGAGTTGACCCAAGACTTCTCGTGAGGGAATACTATTAGTTGCTTTCGGACACGCTCACCATCGAAAAAATCGTCAGCCTTTAAAGAATACGGGGCACGCGAATTTGGAACCGGCGGATGAAATCGCCATCCACCGAAAGAATAACAAGACATCCCGACAGAGCCATGCAGTTTCAAGAAACTGAACCTTCCGGAATCGATATCCGAAATCTGCTGAGTGCCTAATAAAAAACCCGAATTAAGATAGGTGGATGAATATATATAATTCGCATGATTTGGTATACCGAAATACTCATGAAACGCCAACTCAAAAAGGAGGTCGTAATTGAAACTTAATACCCGCCATGGGGTCTTTTTCAATGCGGTTTCGCATGAATCGTTTCCAAACGCTCGCTTAAACCAGTCCTTATAACCTTTTAGCCCCGATTCAATCGCCGCTCGCTCCTTGTCACGGAACATTGCGGAAATAGCGGCTTTGGCGGTCTCGATTTGACGGTCGGACTCCTCATCCAACATCAACGGAGGCTCCGCATTTTCGGCGCGCTGATTCATAGCACGCACTAACTCATCCAATGTGTCGAGATTCTTGAATTGACCATAAAGGTGTTCGGTTTTGCGTGCGAGATTCGCGATAGCTGGCTGGTGCGCCATGGCGCTCTCTGCGAATACACTCAAGTGTGCCCTCATTTGCTTGGCTAGCGGATATCCATATTTGCAGGAACACCCGGCTCCAAGAACCAACAGTTTCATTTGGAACTGCAGCGTCCGCAATCGCTTGGCGCCGTCAAGCAAATAACATCGGGCGCTGCGTTGGTCACGCCGCGTTAGTCAGGAGCAAATTCGACCGATGGCAGAATTGCACCAAATGTTTTGCGCCGTATCCAACAACACAAAAAGACGTGTCATTGCATCCTCCAGACTGGATAAGAATACGCTGGGAGACAGTCCGACGGAAGACGGCTTTGTTGCAGAGGCTCGCGTCACGCCAGAGGCGAACGACGAGTTTTCCGGTTATCTTCCGGCCCGCCCGTATTACCGTGACGAAGCAGACCTTGCGGATCCCGCCTTCCGTTTAGCACCCACTGGTGGTCACTGCCTCCACCGCACCCAGGCCCGCTGCGAAAATACCCGGGAGCTACCAAAGCCGAAGTCCTGAAAACTGGATCACAGCCGCGCAGGCCAGCACGAATGCCAAGATTCCGATTCCCACATACAACATGTTGATTCCGCCCCGTTCCCCTGGGGTGGGACCGCCGAGCATTCCTTCCTTGAGGCGCCTGCGGCACTTTCGGCACCGGGTGAGGACGCGGCCATTCTTGGTCCCGCAATAGGAGCAAATCGTGGAGAGCTTCGCGTTACAGATTTCGCACAGCTCGAGATCAGCAGGGTTCAGGTGTTCGCACTTGGGGCAAAGCACGCCGCGTTCACCGGATGGATCGGCTGCCTCCTCGACTTTTTCAGGGGCCACACTGTTGGGGGGAATGTCACTCATGGTCTTGCAAGGGCTCGGAATCCGCCCGGCCTGACAGTGTCCGCTGCGATTCCACCGGAGATCGGGGGTCCCGGAAGGTCCCGCCCAGACATGCCGCCCCGTTCTATAGGCCTCAATGCAGACTTGGCAAGGATCGATGCGCCGGAACGCCTCGTCGCCGGAGGAGGGCTTAAGACATTTGCCGCTGCTGGGCTTTTGAGGTGAATGGTCTTCGCACTTGGATTGCAACCTGTTTTGAAACCCATCAGCGGCTCCCGTCATGCGAGCGATTCATAGGCGGGCGCACGTTCGCATATTATTTCTCAATCAATCTCCCCTCGACTCCTCCATCCGCCGTTCAGCGACTTCCTTCCGCACGGCAAAGCGCTTTCGCGACTGCTTGGCGGCACTGCCCTTGCTGAAACCAACTACGTCACCGTTTCCAGTTTCAGGTATCTTTCTGACGCAAACCGAATCGACCGTGTGTAGACTATTGACCGGGCGGCGCAAATGGGAAAAGCAGTGTCATTGCGAACGCACTGCTGCCTGTATTATCCTGCGGACATGGCAATCAAGAGAATGGACCACGTCAGCGTCGTCGTTGAGGACCTCCCGGCCGCCATCGCCTTTTTCACCATTCTCGGCATGGAGCTTGAGGGCGAGGCGCCGATCGAAGGGCCCTGGGTGGACCGCCTCTGCGGGCTCGAAGGTGTCCGAGTCGACATCGCCATGATGCGGACCACTGACGGCCACGGGCGCGTAGAGTTGACGAGGTTCCGCAATCCAGACCTAGTCGGGGCTGAGCCAACAAACGCCCCGCCGAACACACTGGGCCTTCGGCAGATCATGTTCGCGGTCGAAGACCTCGACGACACCGTGGCGCGCCTCCGTACCCACGGCGCCGGACTCATCGGCGAGACGGTCCAGTACGAGGACAAGTGCCGGCTGTGTTATATACGAGGCCCTGCTGGAATCATCGTCGCACTGGCTGAGGAACTTTCCTGAAGCGCTTTCCACGTTCCAGGAAAGAAGTGGACTGAACCTTTTCTCTCAACGCAGGTCCAACCAGATGATATGCGCACCTCGTTCTGGATCATACTTTTGATTTGTTCAAAGGTGGCGGCCCAAGTCTCAAACCTGGGCCCGGAAAAACTGCTTGAGGCGGGTCCCGCCCTGCGCCTGGATATACTAAGAAAATCGGCCAACGATTTGGGAATCGACCCCACCAAAGTGTTTTCACGGGTATACGGCATCGTGGCGGATGCCTGTACCGACTGGACGACCGACGTTGATACCAAGACCGAAACCATGCTCCTATTGGCAAATGGAGCCGTAGGTGCCTATGTAACATCCCCTCCGGACGGGGCCAACCACGGCAGGCCGACAGCAAACCAGCCTCAGCCTGAACCGCATTCCTCGCGTTCGCTGACCGCCAACGAGCAGTCCCGCATTCTAAGGGTCGCAAAACCATTCTTTTCCGCGGCCGAAAAGGAATTGGACCAGTCGGTTCCAGCGACCGATTTCTCGCGGCCGAAGCAGGGCATGGTACGTCTCTACCTCGTTTGCTTCGATGGCGTGAGAATGATTGAAACCAACCAAGCCGACACCCGAAACTTCGTCGGAACCCACACCGCCTTGTTTCGCAGCGCATTCGCCTTGAGCAGGGAACTCGATCTGGCATCGCTGCCGGTGTTTGGTACCCCTGGAAACGACAAAATCCGCGTGACCGTGTCGGGAGTGGTCGGTCGGGAAGGAGTCTATTGGCTGCCTAAGAATGCCTCCATTGGTGAAGCAGGCGAAGCGGCAGACGGAATATCACCCAAACATTGGTCGGGCATGTCTTTCATCACACGCGCCATAGACATGAATAAAGACGAGGAAATCCGTTTCAAAAACATGAGCAAAAAGGAGTTCTTGGAAACTCCGTTGCAGGACAATGATCGCCTGTTCTTTGGACACGAAGAATATTAGTTTATTTACCTACAGGCTGGCATCCTCCGGATGCTTTTCCGGTCGAAACCAAACTTCCGGCCATGGGCTCACCCTCAGTTTCCTCTACGGCGCTTCGCCTGCCTCCGGCGGAGGAGGAAGCAGCTTGGGATTGCCCGCCTTGGCGCTGGCGACGGTTGCGGTTCCCAGCGGCAGTGAAAAATAGTAGACGCGCGTAGTCGTGGTATCGATTTCTTCGCTGCCCACGTAGTAGGTGAGCCATAAACCTTGCTGCCCCACTTTGGCCGCACGCCAGACGACGGAATCCCAGTCCGAAGTCTCGATATCCTCGTAGAAATAGGTCAAGTTCATACTCTTTTCGTGGGTTACTTGAGTCCGAGTTTACTGCGGATTTCCGGAATCTTGGCCCGCAATTGGGGATCCGTCCTGAGGCGGGTGGCCGCTTCATCGAGAGTGGTGACCTTGGCGCCATTGGTGATGGAGGCGTTGACGGCATCCAGGATTCCCTGTTTCATCGCCTCCGGGTTGGCCGCGTTATTCATATAATTGAACAGGCTTTGTCCCGCCTGGACCGTTGGGCCGTCGAGCAATTTGCCGCCTATCAGGCTGAAATCGCTCCGGGCCTTCTCCTGCACTTCCGGTATTCCCGCCGCCCGTCCGGTGGCGAATACTTGGTGGAGGATCAACCCCTCGTTGGTGCTGCTGGTGCCGTCGGCGAGGCGCAGTGAGCCCGAGCGGAACTCATACTCGGCGTAAACCGGATAGGCCTGCTTGAGATACACGACTTCGTTGCTCGAAACCTGGTGGACGGCGGGCATGATAACGCCCTCGAATCGCTCGTGGCCGAAATGGACGCCCTGCTGGCCCGCATCGGCGGCATTGATGTCCAGGCCGGTGCGGGTGGCGGTAGTAAAGACCACGGCGTCGTTCGCGCAACCCGCCGTCAACAGCAACCCAGCCGCCCAGATACCCTGGGTTTCGAGCCGGTATTTATGAAAAAGTGAAAGGCTCATGGAATCGTCGGTTATTTCGCGATGTTCTCGGCGGCAACTCCCGTGGCAAATCGCTGATAGATGCTGATTCCCTTAAACCACTGGTTGGTCACCCCCATGACCGCGTAAACTGACGGCATTTCCGGGACCCCATTGGAAGCCTTGGAAGGATCCACCGGCACGATGGCGCCTTCAAACCGTTTGTAACCGAAGGTCAGGCTGTTGGGAAGGTTACCGGTGGCGGATATATTGAGTCCCACCTTGGTGTAGGTAGTAAAGACCAACTGCTTGGATTGGCAACCGCCGGCAAATAGGCCGGTGGCCACCACCGCAGCCAGAACGAGGATGGATTTCATTGGAGGACTGAGTGATTCGTTGGGAGTGATTCGAAGTGGGTGGCGCTGACTGCGCCACTGCGAAAGGAAAGTTGCCAGAGGCCGTTGGACTGTACCGGGGCAAACACCCAGGTTTGGCGGGCCAGACCCAAATCCAGTCCACCCATCCCCGACCCAATGCCCAGCGAAATTCCAGCCTGGTTTTGGGCGACGAACAAACAGCCGTCACGCGCCATGGCGGGACGACGCCAATAGAACCATCCCACCGTTTTTTGCCGCTGGCCGTCGTCCTTCTCCCAGCCCAGGGGAGGAACATAGCGCCATGGTTTTTGCACTGTGTTGGTGGAAGCAGTGCCGGGCGGCACAGGCTCCGCCACCAGCACCGAAGACCAGCCCAGCGAGATACCGTCACATCCGGTCCCGGATCTAATATCGAGGCCTGGTACCATGGTCCGCACCTGTTTCAGCGATTTCGCAACCGACGCGTAACCAAAGGTCAAATGGGCGCCCCCCGGACCCGCGGGAAGACTGCAACCGGCCAAACTCAATGCCACTAGCATGAAAATGCTGGCGGCGGTCCGTTTGCTCGCGGGCGCTTTGACGACGAAGTTTCCCAATTGGATCTATAGGTTGGAAGTCCCGCCCAAATTGCATGGGCTATGATGGGAGCACAATGCCAAAGTCGCCAACATCGATAGATCGATATAGATAAATTGATCGCGTGTGAGGAATATATGCAAAACGCGACACCTACCCCCTCACCCTGCCCTCTCCCCAAAAAAATCTTGGGGGCGAGGGTATAAGCCCAGGTGTGGATGGAGCGAAGCACCCAGCTTCGCCCCATGGCGGAGAAAAACCATTTAACCGGAATCATGCAGTCGAACCAGTCGTCCTTGCTTCTCAACTGAATGAGTACGACTTAAGCCCGCAGGGGGACCGTTACGGTAACGACGGTGCCTTGGTTTGGAACCGAGCTAAACTCGACTTTACCACCCAGGAAGTGGACGCGTTCCGCGATTCCGGTCAGTCCGAATCCTTCCCGGGCCGAAGGGTGAGCCATGGTTTGGGCGGCAACGAATCCCACGCCGTTATCCGTGACGGACAGTCGAACTTCGCGGGCGTTTCGAGTCACTACCACACCGCATTGGGTGGCCTTGGAGTGCTTCACCACGTTGTTCAAACACTCTTGAAGGACGCGGTAGAAATTGATTTCGGACTCTGGCGGAAAGGCTCCATCCAAGTCGGCGATTTCGCTTTCAAACTGGATGGCGGTGGCGGACGACACTTTGCGAACCACGGACGCCAGAGCTTTGGTCAATCCCAGTTCGTCGAGCTGCACGGGACGAAGGTTTTGGGATATCTCGCGAACCTCACGGATTGCCAGCAACGTCATATCCGCCGCCTCGCCCAATTGTTCCGCCAACTTTCCCCCCGCTTCGGCTTGTTGCTGGGCCCGGGTCACGCGGCTCTTAATCACGAGCAGATTCTGTCCCAGGCTGTCATGTAATTCCGCCGCGATGCGCTTGCGTTCGCCTTCTTGTGAGGCAATGAGGTGACGCGAGAACTCCTGTTGCAAGACCCTGGCCCGGGTGAGCCTGCGGATCCGAACCTGATACCCGCCCCAGACGCCACCCAGCAAGGTCATGACGGCCAGGGAACGAAACCACGCGGTTTGCCACCAGAAGGGCAGCACACGAAAGTCAAAGGA
>DATJII010000076.1:0-5351 GCA_035493435.1 Candidatus Limnocylindria bacterium
CATTCGATCGGCTGAGATGTTCGGTTTATGTATTTGAACAATCCCTTTCTTCCGCTAGTTTCGCAAAAGAATGCGCCGGGTGAAATCCAGGGTAACGCGCGCTTTCACGCTGATTGAGCTATTGGTGGTCATCTCCATTATCGCTCTCTTGGCGGCCATGTTGCTTCCTGCGGTAAGCCGCGCGGGTGTCCGCGCCAAACAAACATGGTGCGCGAGCAATCTCCGGCAGGTCGGGGTCGCGATGGAGCTTTTCGCCCAGACGCATAACGATCTTCTTCCCCAAGCTGTTTCCACGAATGATGGGGGAGCCAGTGAATACAATTGGTCGGTTCCGGTATATGCCGGTACGTACGCCCGCAACTGGGCGGCTTTTCGGGCGCTGGATGCCGAAGCTGGAAGCCGCAAGATCTTTGTCTGCCCCGCGGCCAAGCAAAAGCCTGCCCTGAACGTCCAAAGGATGGGGCCGGAGAACGTGGGGTATTTCGTCAATCTCTACGCCAAATATGGCGATACCTTTTCGGTTCTCGCCGGTGACGACAATCTGCTAGGGACCTCCGCCAAACTCGCCACTTTTGCCCATCGACAGGACACCAACGTCAACCTTGCTTGGACTGCGGTGCGTCATTCGGTAGGGGCGAACCTGCTCTATGCCGATCAGCACGTGGAATCCCGCCGCACCCAGTTGGCTGGGATCCCAAGTTGGAATAACAGCGTTCCTGCCGGGCGCCCCGGTGTGAGTGTCGCTTTGAGCACTGGGGCACGATCTTCCGCCGGGGGAGGTTATCAGGCGGCACCGGGCGCCAGCGGTGCTTGGTCGGGAGGGGCATCGGATGCGCCCTCATATCCAGTAGTCGCCGTTGACAAGCGTTCGACGGCTGCTGTCGAAACCGTTCCGGCGGGGACGGCGGAGGAGGTTCCCAATATCTATGAGCCGCCCGGTCCGCTGACTTGGCCAGCCTTTGAACCGCGCCATCAGGGCATTCTCACCGCCGAGCAAATCTTTACTCCCCAGGAATTGAAAGTGCGCCGTTCGTTCTTCTGGCTATGGCTTCTCCTCGCTCTCGTGGGTGCTTATCTGGCCTACCGTGATTGGCGGAATACGGAGCGAAAACGCCGGGCCATCGAAGCCATGAACGCCATCATTATCGCGGAGGAAGCACGTCACAGCTACCAAGGTCCGGACGGAGCGTGGAGCAGGAAGCTGGTAGGCAGTAATAGTCACCTGAGGACGGCGTAACGACGTTCTTTGGCCAAGTCGTGGACGATTGACGTTTCTGGCACCACTATTGCTTAAAAACCTAAAGGCCCCGCCCATGCAGCTTTCATCAAGAAAACTCGATTCGGGTGTCACACTTATCGAAGTGCTCGTGGCGATTATGGTGGGATTCGCCATTTTTCTGCTGGTACTCAAATCGCAGGAATCTCCGCGGCATAGCCGCGAGAGGGCCAATTGTGCCAATAACCTCATGAACATCGGCGTCACTCTTCATTCGATAGCCGGAGACCTTAAAGGGGCCTATCCGTGGCACCTGGAGGCTTCCCAGGGCGGGTGGAATAGGACGCCCACTGGTGCCGGGATATCCGAATCCAATCATTTGAACGACCTTGTCCACCGTCTTGCGAAGGATTGCGGGTCTATCAAAATGGTCGTGTGCCCCGCAGACCGTCGCAATCGCCCGTCGCCTGTGGGGTCGACAACTTCGTCGCCTTTTCTTCCTCGGGTCATTTACCCGTATTTCATAGGAACAAGCCCCCGGTTTCATTCCGATCCCCAGGGTATTCTTGCCGGTGATCCGGATCTCCTGATTCCGGTGGCGGGATTGGACTACAAGGATCCTGGAATCTATAATCAACGAGTGACCATCACCTCCCGTGATGTCACCACCGAAAACCTCGGGAAAATAGGTTGGAGCGATGATTTGCACCGACGCGAGGGGAACATTCTACGCAATGATGGCAGTGTACTGATGCGAGTGAGCCAGGCGCGGATTCGGGAAATGGTCCGCGCCGCGTGGAATTCAAAATCTAATGATTTCGATGTGCTTCTTCCGTCGGTATGGTTCGACAAGCCAAGGGAATAAAAAGTGCTTGAGATGGGTGTGGACTTGAGGAAGGGTGGCACTGGGAATGCTTGCTGTTACTCGATCTGTTTTAAGTAACGTCATGCGCACCAAGCCCTTCGCGATAAATTCTGGAGTAACTTTGATCGAGGTGTTTGCCATGGTAGTCGTTTTGTCGGTAGTATTCTGCGCCTTCACTCCGGGACTTGGTATCAAAAAATGCCGCGGGCGTCTTGCTATCACGTGCTTAAACAATCTTCGAAATATCGGAGTTGGCTATCAAGCGTTCGCGGCTGATTTCGATGGGAAATATCCTTGGCAGGTTGATGAAGCCAATGGTGGGGTTCTGCTTCCGCCGCGGGGCGAGGCGGCCGGTGTTTCAAACAACCTTTTTGTCATGTACGCCGCGATCTCCAACGAAATATCGACCACCAAGATGGTTCGATGCGAATTTGATGGTGCCTTTAGCAGCATGACTTTCTCAGCTGGTTTGACCCAGGGCTTGTCAGTTGCCTCATTTCCCAGCTATTTCCTGGGCACCTCGGCGTCGGCGGTAAACCCCAGGTCCATTTTGGCGGGCGACCGCCGATTGCTGCTTTATTCGGCGGGCATGGACGAACGGACAACCAATCACTACAACCGGGTCGTCCAGATCAAGCGGAGCGACGTATTTGGAGTCAAGAATACCAATATCAATTGGATGCCCGAGTGGCATCAGGGCCGGGCGAATCTGCTATTGCAGGATGGCAGCGTCACGCAATGCAATCCAGGTCCACTCCGCAGGACGCTTCGAGAAGCCTTTCTTCCCGGCACCGCCGGATTCGATCTCTTCCTGCCTGCGCTATAGTTAAAGCAGATCGATCTTGCCGTTGTCCTTGGTCAGAAGTCCATCTGTACTCAAGACGGTACCAGATGGGTAAAGTGCCGCTCGTTCCACCATTCCCATGTCGTCCATAGATGGCATCAGCATTGCTTTGCCACGCTGTAGCACCTTTCCATGAAAATCGATGGCCCAAGGCAAAATTCAGCGGGAACTTTGATTGAAATGCTCGCAACGATAGGCGTGTTGGCATTGATATGCTTCCTAGTATTCCCTTCCTTGTTCGGAGTAGGCCGGGCGACGGGAAGTCGCTTCCGGTGCGTCGGTAACCTCAAGAATGTTGGTCTGGGTTTCCGTACCTTTGCGGTTGATTTTGACGGTAAATATCCCTGGCAGGTCGATCCCACGAACGGGGGAATTGCAATTCCGCCAGTGGGTGAAGCTGCATCGCCGACGAACAATGTCTTTACGGTCTTCGCCTGCATCTCCAATGAGATATCCACGACCAAGATCTTGCACTGTCCTGAAGACCCCAGGATTCCGGCCCCAATGACCTTTGCCCAAGGGGTTGCCTTGGGAGACAAAGCGGCCGATTATTCCAGCTATTTCATAGGAGTATCCGCCTCGGATGAGTCAGTAAGTTCGATCTTAGGAGGTGATCGGCATCTTCTGGTCAAGAGCGCGGGATTGGATTATCAGGACCCTCGCCGATACAATCGTGTCGTGCGTTTGGGAGCTTCCGACGTGCGAAGTTCCAACACGAACAACATTGCCTGGAGTCCTGTCATGCACTCCGGTTGCGGGAACATCCTGCTCGGAGACGGCAGTGTCCAACAGTGCAAGCCGGGTCAGGTTCCGCAGTTGTTTCGGGACGCCTGGCAGGAACGGCCCACAAACATCGGTCTCTTTATGCCCGCTCTATGATCAGAGGGTACTGCGGAATTGCGGGGCATCGCTATTGAAACCCGTACTGGCTGCTTTGACCAACGGGGCACATTCATGAAAGTCTCTCACTTCAGGCCAAACTCTGGAACAACGTTGGTCGAGATGCTGGCAATGGTCGGCGTCCTGGCGTTGGTTTTCTTTTTTTCCTCCCCTCCTTGATGGGCCGACGGCGGGGATGTTGTGCCGGGCCAAGTTGCGTCAATAATCTCAAGAATATCGGTCTCGGCTTCCGTACGTTTGCGGTAGATCAGAATGGAAATTATCCGTGGCGGGTTGATCAGGCCGAGGGAGGATTCCAGCTTCCTGCGATGGGTGTTGAGGCTTCCTCAACTAACAATCTTTTTGTGCTTTTCTCCTGTATCTCCAATGAAATATCGACGCCGTGGTTTATCCGTTGTCCCGAGGACCCCAGAAAACTGCGCGGAATGACGTTTTCTCGTGGCCTGGCTCTAGGCAGTCGGGTGGCTGATTTTCCGGGTTACTTTGTCGGAACATCCGCCTCTGAGGAAACGCCAAAGTCCATCCTGGGTGGTGACCGAAATCTTTTGGTGCTCAGTGCGGGATTGGACTATCAGGAACCTCGTCGATACAATCGTATTGTGCGTTTGGGAGCATCCGACGTGCAAAATCGCAACACAAACAACATTGCCTGGAGTCCTGTTATGCACTCCGGTTGCGGGAACATCCTGCTTGGAGACGGTAGCGTCCAGCGATGTAATCCGGGCCAGGTTCAGCGGTTGTTTCAGGATGCCTGGAAAGAGCAACCGACAAACATTGACCTCTTCATGCCAGCACTTTGATGAAGTGCAAGGGCGGTAGTTATTGGCGATTTTGCACGGACTCCGGAAACCGGATAAGGCCGGGCGATAGACGCATTACCGATGTGGCAATGAATCATCGGACTGCCAGACGATCAGTTTCGTCCCTTTTTTTTCGATGGATTCTGAGATTGCAATGACGCGTGCGGTTTTCAATTCTCCGGGCGTTCCCCATGCCTTTTGATCGGCTAAACCGTACTACTATGAAGCGATTTTCAGGACTATTGGCCAGCGCCGCAGTTTTTGCCGCTGGTTCCCTGGCGAGGGCCGAGACTGTCATCAGCACGTTTGATGATTTCAACCTGGACGTGCTTTACGCCTGGTCCGACGCGACAATTGTTTCGGGGCCAACAAGTTATGATGTTACCGACACTGGTTTTGGGAGCGGCTACAAGAATCTTGATCCCAATCTGGATGCCACGGGCGAGACGACCATTGAATTGACGGTGGAAATCAGTGCCCCAGGGGCGAACCCGAACCAGGCGGTATCCGGCCCCATCGTTTCCTTGGGCGACGCGGATGGTACGCTGGCTAGCTATGCCTGGTACGGTCAAACACCGGGCGTCCACGTGTTGAAGGCGCTACTCACTTCGGGGACGGGACTGAACACGGGGGGCAAGCCGGGGCTGGATTTGTCCAATCTGGATTTCTTCCATTTGCAGGACGACCCCGGCGCTTACCACGGCGTTTATACGATATCGTTCCAGC
>DATJII010000077.1:0-13775 GCA_035493435.1 Candidatus Limnocylindria bacterium
CCTTGGTGTTTCGCGCCATTTTCATCCTCGTGGGCGCTTCCTTGCTGCACCATTTTGAGTGGCTTGCCTACGGTTTTGGCGCATTCCTGGCGTACAGCGGACTCAAGCTGCTGTGGATGGGCGACGCGGATGAAAAGCCAGACCTGTCGCAAAATCATGTGGTGCGCTTCATGCGCCGCTTCTTTCCGATTTGCCAGGATTTCGACGAGGATCACTTCACCAGTTTTGACCGGGGCAGACGCATCCTGACACCGCTGGCAGTCGTCTTGGCCGTAGTGGAGACCACGGATGTCATTTTTGCGGTCGACTCCATTCCAGCGGTGTTCGGCATCACCACGAATTCGTTCGTCGTCTTTACTTCCAATGTCTTTGCCATCATGGGCTTGCGAAGCCTGTATTTTGTCCTGGTACGAGCCATTGGCTATTTCCGGTACCTCAAACCCGCCATGGCTTTGGTGCTGGTGGTGATTGGTGTAAAGATGCTGGCTGCCCACTGGCTAAAACAATGGCTCGGTGACAGCCTGCGTCATTGGTCGTTGGGGCTCGTGGGAGCTCTGCTATTGGTGGGAATGGGAGCTTCAGTGATCGCGGGATACCTGGACCGGCACAAGCATCCCAAGGAATAGATCTGTCCGAAGGCAACTTTTGATGAAGCATCGTTGGGAAATCGACTCGTTGGCTGGGGAGGCTTCTGTGGATTTAGGCCGGGGCTTGAAGTTGTCGCGCCTCGCATCCCAGTGTCTGGCCAATCGCGGCTTTCGTGATTTCGATTCAGCCAGCCGCTTTCTGGATCCCCGGCTCAAGTCGTTGGCGGATCCTTTTCTTATCCCTGGTATGCGAGCGGCTGTGGATGGCCTTTTTCGCCTCCGTGCCTCCGGCCAGAAGGTCGTCGTTTTTGGCGACTACGATGTCGACGGTGTCAGCGCTACGGCCATCTTGGTGGAGTTTCTAGGGGCTCACGGTTGGCGGGTAGAATGGTATTTGCCCCACCGGATGGACGAAGGCTATGGCCTCACCCAAGCCGCTGTGGAAACGTGCGTGGCAAAGTTTCAACCCGGTCTGGTGCTCACGGTCGATTGCGGCTCCACCTCGGTAAGCCAAGTGGAGTGGTTGACAGCCCAAGGGATTCCCACGGTGATCGTGGATCATCATCAAGTCGCCTCGCCCGCCCCCCAGGCGGTGGCGTTGGTCAATCCCCAACTCGGGGAATCGTTTCGGGAACTTTGCTCGGCAGGGCTGGCTTTCAAGCTGGCTCATGCCTGTGTCAAGGAAGGGCGCGATCAAGGGTTGACAGAGTTCGCCCAAACCGACGTGCGCCAATATCTGGATCTAGTAGCTTTGGGAACGATTGCGGACTTGGTGCCGTTGAACGGGGAAAATCGGATTCTGGCCACCGCCGGTTTGAAGTACTTGAACGAATCAACCCGCCCGGGACTGCTGGCCTTGCGGGAAGTGGCCAAGACTCCGAGCCGATTGAGCGCTTCCGCGGTGGGATTTCAACTGGGGCCGCGACTGAACGCTTCCGGTCGCTTGGAATCGGCAGAAATGTCACTGGAATTGCTCCTTGCTCGTGATCGCAAAGCCGCGCTGTCCAAGGCTTCCGCCCTGGACCAGTGCAACCGTGATCGGCAGCAGATCGAACGCCGGACTGCGCTCCAGGCGGTGAAGAAAATCCGGGCGCAATTCGATCCGGCGCGGGACTTCGTTCTTGTGGAAGGGGATCCCGAATGGCACGTCGGAGTGGTGGGTATAGTCGCATCACGGGTATTGCGGGAGTTCTATAGGCCCACGATTATATTGGGCGGCGACACGGAGGGGTGGCGCGG
The DNA here is from genome assembly GCA_035493435.1 of Candidatus Limnocylindria bacterium. Classification (GTDB taxonomy): domain Bacteria; phylum Verrucomicrobiota; class Verrucomicrobiia; order Limisphaerales; family UBA9464; genus DATJII01. The sequence goes on from DATJII010000077.1 coordinate 1,827, forward strand.
CTCCGGGCGGAGCATCGCCGGTTTCGATCTGGCCGCGGGTCTAAGGAAGTGCGGCGACTTGTTGACCCGCCACGGCGGCCACGCCATGGCCGCGGGTGTGAGCCTTCCGGAAAGCCAGGTTTCTAAGTTCCGTGAACGTCTGAATCGGATTGCCGCCGAAACACTGAAACCCGAGGACCTGGTGCCCCGGCTGCGTTTGGATGCGGCCTGCGAGCTCGACGAAATAGATGCGGCTCTAGTCAACGAACTGGAGCGCATGGAGCCCTTTGGACAGGGCAATCCACCCGTGCAGCTATGCGTGGAAAACGTGCGGCATTCGCGGGCGCCACAGCGGATCAAGGACGATCACTGGAAGATGTGGCTGACCAACGGACGCCGCACCTTGGAAGCCTTATGGTGGGGGGCCGGAGACCAATCTTGTCCCACGGGAGATTTCGATGTCGCCGCCGTGCCGGAGCAGTCCGAATATCAGGGACAGCGACAATTGCAGCTTCGCGTGCTCGAATGCCGGGAGCGATAAACCGCAAATAGGCCCGGGCACAGGCTCGCTTCGGAAAGAGTTTTATTTGCGATTGTAATTCATTCCTGGCTGTGCTTTCGTCGGTCTGGCGCGGACGAATGACCGGGCGGACGGAAAAAAATCGGTGGATAACCCTTGACCCGATACCGATTTTGGAGCTAAACACTTCCCCGTTCCACGACTGCAGATTACTCCCAAGCACGGGTTTGTGTGCGGTCGAGGTCTCATTTTCAGTCTTCCCCGTGTGGGGAAGCAAGCGGCGGGTTTTGGCGGTGTAAAACGTGTGTCATCCCAAAACCCGCCGATTTTTTTTCACTGCCCAGGCCGGTTGAGGCATAGTGTTGGCATGCCGCACGCGATCATCCGTCCGCCGTGGTATCATCCGGAGCGCTTTGTCACTCCAGAAAAAGCCTATTCCGGGCGCCGATCCTTCCTTCGTTCGCTGGGACACCTGGGTTTGGGCTTGGCCGCTGCCGGGACTGCTTGGGCAGAGGAGCCCAAAACGTCGAAGTTTCCCTACTTGCCAGCAAAGAGAAATCCCGCATTCGACCCCAAACTGACGCTGTCGGACGAAAAAACGGCCACCCACTACAACAACTACTACGAGTTCAGTACCACCAAGAATCGTGTGTACCAACTGGTGGACAAATTCGTGGTGGATCCTTGGTCGATTCGGGTGGGCGGTTTGTGCGCCAAACCGATGACTCTGGATCTGGACGAGCTGGCGAAGGCGTTTATCTACGAGGAACGGGTTTACCGTTTTCGATGCGTCGAGGCTTGGTCCATGGTGGTCCCTTGGACGGGATTCCCGTTGGTGGATTTGATCAAAAAGGCGGAACCGCGGCCGGAGGCGAAGTTCCTGAAGTTTACCACGGTATCCCGCCCGGATCAGATGCCGGGAATGGCTCGGCTGGAGGACTATCCTTGGCCTTACACCGAGGGGCTTCGCCTGGACGAAGCGATGAATCCGCTGACCTTGGTCGCGACCGGACTCTACGGGAAACCGCTGCCCAAGCAAAATGGTGCGCCGGTGCGCATCGTGGTGCCTTGGAAATACGGATACAAGAGCATCAAGAGTATCGTAGCTATCGAGTTTACCGCCACCCAGCCGTCCACCCTTTGGGAGACGTTGAATCCCCGGGAGTATCCTTTCGAATCGAACGTGGATCCCATGGTACCGCATCCCCGGTGGAGCCAGAGTTCCGAGCGGGTGGTGGACACGGGCGACCACATTCCGACCCTCAAATACAACGGATACGCCGAACAGGTCGCGTCGCTGTACGCCAAACGCTAGGCGGGCGAGGGGCGGCACTTTCAAAATTCGTGCGAGTTTTGGGGGTAGCGATAGATGGTGATTGGTCGACATTGTCTCCGACGGGCATCCCCTATTTTGGGGATACTCCGATGGCTTTCGTCTTGGCGTGGTGACCCTGCATTCGTCCTTTCGATCTGATCAATCCGTTCACATCGCGGTAGAATGGGCGTGAACATTGGGTGAACACTTTGGATTGGGGTTCCCGACCGATCATCGGTTAGCCTTTTTGGGTGAGCCCAAGGTATTTTTGACCCTCTTTTAGGGAGAGGCGAAAATGAGGAAAAAGCTCACCCGCAGGGGGTTCTATCGATAACGAAGATTTTCTCTAAAATCATCTTGTAACCACAAGGCCTAGTGTTAGCGTGACGAGCCATCCACTACGGATGGGGTGTTGCAGGTCAACAAATCGTAGAAAAACACAAGTTTTTGCACCATTTCCTTACCATTCGGAAGAACGCCCTCCCGCCTGTGGAAAATTTGCGCCGATCCCTGCCGCCCAGCCTTGATTCCGCGCAAAGCGTTGCAACCGCCGAATAGTCCCTAGCCTATGATCGATTCCACCGAAGCCGCCGTTTCGACTGGGGCCTCCGCCGCCCGCCGCCGAACCGAAAAAATGTCCGCTCCTCGCTCCAGCTCAAAGAACGCCAAAGGGAAGCGCAAGCTGACCCTCGAACGGGTCTTTAGTGACGCCAAAGTGTCTCCTTTCGACCAGATCGAATGGGAACGTCGAACCGCCGAAATCACCGATGACGCCGGCAAGGTCATCTTCAAGCAGGAGAACGTCGAGGTTCCGAAGTCCTGGTCCCAGTTGGCGGTCAAAGTGGTGTGCTCCAAGTACTTTTACGGCGACCCGCAGAAGAAGGAACGCGAGCAGTCGGTGAAGCAGTTGATCCACCGCGTTACGCGAACGATTGCCAATTGGGGTATCAAGGACGGCTACTTTTCCAAGGAAGACGGCGAGGTTTTCTATCAGGAACTAACGTGGCTCTGCGCCAACCAGTACGGGGCGTTCAATTCTCCGGTCTGGTTCAATGTTGGCCTGTTCCCTGAGTACGGCGTGGGCAAGGATTCCGACCGTGGCAATTGGTTCTGGGATCCGAAGGCCAAGGGAGCCCGGCGGGCTCCGACCCAGTACGAATATCCGCAATGCTCCGCCTGTTTCATCCAGGCGGTTGAGGACAACATGGAGAGCATCATGGAACTCGCCTACAGCGAAGCCATGCTGTTCAAGTTCGGGTCCGGCACTGGCACCGACCTGACTCCCATCCGGTCGAGCAAGGAAAAGCTGTCCGGTGGTGGACGTCCGAGCGGCCCGATGAGCTTCCTCAAGGTCTATGACCAAGTGGCCAACGTCGTGAAGTCGGGTGGCAAGACCCGGCGTGCGGCCAAGATGAACACCATCCGTGATTGGCATGGTGATGTGGAGGACTTCATCACCGCCAAGATGAAGGAAGAGCGCAAGGCTTGGGCCTTGATCGAGCAGGGGTATGACGGTTCGTTCAATGGCGAAGCCTACGGCTCCGTCATGTATCAGAACGAAAATCTCTCGGTTCGCGTTTCCGACGAGTTCATGCAGGCCGCCACCACGGGTGGAGATTGGTGGACCCGCAGCGTGACCACCGGCAAACCGCTCGAAAAGAAGGAAGCTTCGAAACTTCTGGATCTCATTGCCGAAGGTACCTGGACCTGTGGCGATCCCGGGCTTCAATACGACGGAGCGATCCAAAAGTGGCACACCTGCAAGGGCACGGAACCGATTCATTCGACCAATCCGTGTTCCGAGTATGTGTTCCTCAATAACACCGCGTGCAATCTGGCTTCGCTGAACTTGATGAAGTTCAAACAGGCGGACGGCACTTTCGACATCGCGCGCTTCAAGGCGGCGGTCCGGATCTATATTACGGCCCAGGAAATCCTGGTCGACAACGCCAGCTATCCCACGTCCCAGATTGCCGAGAATTCCCATATTTTCCGCACCTTGGGCTTGGGCTATGCCAACCTCGGCTCATTGATCATGAGCTATGGCTTGTCGTATGACTCCGACGGGGGACGGGCCTTGGCGGGTGCGATCACTGCGATCATGACCGGCCATGCCTATGAGCAATCGGCCGAGCTTTCCTCCATCATGGGGCCTTTCCCGGGCTATGAAGACGCGTCGTGCACCGGAGTGTCCAAGCCTACGGAACAGGACAATGTCGCCTCGATGCTCGGGGTGATCCAACAGCATCGTGACGCCGTGGAAAGCATCGTCCCGAATCGCGAATTCAGCCGTCTGAAGGACGAAGCACGGGCCTGCTGGGATCGTGCCCTCGCCCGGGGCAAGGAAGTGGGCTATCGCAACGCCCAGGTCACGGTGCTCGCGCCGACTGGTACGATCGCCTTCCTCATGGACTGCGACACCACCGGTGTCGAACCCGACATCGCGCTGGTGAAGTATAAACTTCTGGCCGGTGGTGGCATGCTCAAGATGGTGAATCGCACCGTCCCTGAGGGCTTGCGTCGCCTGGGCTATACCGAGGCCGAGATCATCCAGATCGAGAAGCACATCGCAGCCCACGACACCATTGAGGATATTGAGGAAAACGGGCAGATCGTTCGCTCGGGACTCAAGCCGGAACACCTGTCGGTCTTTGACTGCGCCTTCAAGGCCTTCAAGGGCAAGCGCAGCATCCATTATACGGCTCACTTGGGCATGATGGCTGCGGCCCAGCCGTTCATCTCGGGGGCGATCTCGAAAACGGTCAACCTGCCCAACGAAGCCACCGCCCAGGATATTCGCCATGCGTATATCGATGCCTGGAAGCTTGGCTTGAAATGCGTGGCGATCTATCGCGACGGCTCCAAGCGTTCCCAGCCGCTCAATACCTCCAAGAAGAGCGACAAGTCCGAGAAGCCTGAGACCGGCACCCAGAACGAAGTGGCGGAGTTGAAGACCAAGCTCCTCGAGCTCGACACGGAGATCGGTCGGCTGAAAGAGATGGCCCAGCATCCGTTGCGCCGCCGTCTGCCGGACACCCGCATGGCGGTGAACCATAAGTTCGAAATCGCCGGCCACGAAGGCTATCTGACCGTAGGCCTGTTCGAGAATGGCCAGCCGGGTGAACTGTTCATCACGATGGCCAAGGAAGGCAGCACGATCGGTGGCCTGATGGACACCATCGGAGCCCTGACTTCGTTGTCGCTCCAGTATGGCGTACCGCTGGAGTCATTGGTCCGCAAATTTGCCCACCAGCGTTTTGAGCCGAGCGGCTATACCCGCAATCCTCAAGTGCGTCAGGCGAGCTCGATCATCGACTACGTGTTCCGCTGGATGGCCTGCCAGTTTATTCCCGGTTACCGTGAGGCGACCGCTCCTGGCAGCGAGGCCCAGCCGGAATTGAAGATTCCTGGCCTGGAACAGATCGAACGCCGGGCAGTGAATCGTCCAGTGCCTGATCTCGCCGTGCGCGGAGAGAGCGACACCGGAGTCGTGGCCAAGCTGGCCACACCCTCCGTTCCGGCCAGCGGTGCGGCCACGTTGACGAGCACTTTCGTCAACATGCATGACGCGCCCAGTTGCCCGAAATGCGGCCACATCGCCGTGCGTAACGGCGCCTGCTTCAAGTGCCTGAACTGCGGCGAGAGCCTCGGCTGCTCGTAAGCGAAAGCATTTTCGCAAAAAGGCCGGGGAGGATTATCCTTCCCGGCCTTTTTTGTCCTTGCCGGATTGACGGTGTCCTGTCCGTCCATCTGCTGGGCCTGACGGTTGCCTTGGCATTGTGATTGGGCATAAAGTCTCCGGTTTATAGTTATATTTCCGGCGGCCTTCGAACTGGCGGGGTGATGCGGGGCGTTCCGTGTCATGCCTCCGGGCATTGAATCCAGGCGTCCTTTAATCTGTGCGAATCTGTGTAATCTTTGGGTGCCATTGCTGTATGGCGGTCTCCAATCTCCGGCGGGCATGTAAATATAATCCAAGACCGGGAAGAAGAATTTTTCATCCACAGATTACGGATTCACACAGATTGAAGAAGGGGAAGTGCGGCCAGAGCGAGTCCGAAAGTCCGGCAGAGCGACTTTCGCTGGATTCAATCAGAGGGAAAGATGGCCTTCCTGCCACCAACACCCTGAGACGATCCGCCTACCGCAGTGATGAGGCATGGGGCCTGTCCTGACGCCAAAGGGCGCCAGGCAGATACAGTTTGTTGTGCGGGCACCTGTCCGATTGCCACTCGTCCGGGTACTCTGGGGAAAGTGGACGAACGAAGTGACCAGCAGTTGTTGCGCGACTATCAGGCAGGGCGATCGGAAGAGGCCTTTGCCGAACTCGTACGGCGGCACGTTGATCACCTCTATTCGGCGGCCCTGCGCATGGTGTGCGACGCGCATTTGGCAGAGGACGTGACCCAGTCGACTTTCCTCGCGCTGGCCCGCAAGGCCGCCGATCTTGCCGACCGTCCGGTCCTCTCCGGTTGGCTGCACCGCACCGCGCAAAACCTGGCCGCCAAGACCGTCCGCTCCGACGTGCGTCGACGCGTCCGCGAACGGGAGGTTGCCATCATGAACGAACTGCTGGTCGCCGAATCAGAAGGCGTCTGGAAACAAGTGGCGCCTCATTTGGACGCCGCGCTGGGTGACCTCAATGACCCTGACCGCGATGCCTTGCTGCTCCGTTTCTTCGAACGCAAGTCCGCACGCGAGATGGCCCAAGCTCTACGCATAACCGACGAAGCTGCGCAAAAGCGCGTCACCCGCGCAGTGGAGCGTCTCCGGCAGGGATTGGAAAAGCGCGGCGTGTGTGTAGGCGCGACAGGACTCACCGTGGCTGTATCCGCGCATGCCGTCCAGACGGCGCCGGTGGCGTTAGCTGGCACCATTTCCACGACGATTGCCCTTTCGGGTGCCTCATGGATAACAGCGACGAATATAACCACCACCACCGCCCAGAAGATTCTCATTACCGCCAGCGTGCTGCTCTTGGGAGCGGCAACGCCTTGGGTTCTTCAGCATCGATCACACGTTCGGCTGCGCGAAGAAAATGAGTCACTAAGGCAGCAAGTGGGACGCTTGGAACATATCGCCACCGAAAACGAGCGACTGTCAAAACAGGTCGCGTTGGCAAAGAATTCCCAAGTACCGCGTTTGCCTGCTCCACCCGTGCAACGCGGAAGTGGATCGGTGGACTTGTCCGCCGATGAAAGGGAGGCAGCTCGGCGCATTGCGCAACTCTTGCAGGAGGACCAAGCGCGCCGCCTGACGGTAGATCAGATAAAGCCTTATCTCGATCAAAATCACCGCAGCGCTGCGAGCTTGCTGGCCGCCTTTCGCGCCACGGGCGACTTGGCGTTGTTGCGGGAAGCCATGGACAAGTTTCCGTCCGATCCGCAGGTCAATTTCGCGGCGTCGACCCGCAAAGACGTCTCACCCGAAGATCGGCGTCGAGGACTGGATGCCTTTAAACAGGCAGCGCCAGAGAATGCGCTGGCGAATTACCTATCGGCCCTGGACTACTTCAAGTCCGGACAGACCGACCTCGCCGTTCGTGAACTCGCGGCTGCCTCGGGAAAATCCGAGTTCAAGGACTATACCCTGGAGTTTATGCAGGAGAACGATGATGCGTGGCGAACTTCCGGATACCCCCTCACCGAAGCGAAAATCATCGCCACTACTTCACAAGAACTGCCGCAACTGGCGCAATTGAAGGAACTCACGCAGGACACCGTGGCCCTGGCGAATTCATATCGGCAGGCAGGCGATGAGAGCTCGGCTCAGATGGTATTGCAAATGGGTGCTGACCTTGGCCAGCGCTTCGGCGGGTTGAAGGGGGAGCCGCTGGTCAGCCGGCTCGTAGGGGTGGCCATAGAACAGATTGCCCTGCATGCCATGGATCCCAACAGCCCGTACGGCGCTGGCGGGGGCACAGTCTCGGACCGGATCAATGAATTGACACAACAACGATCGGCCATCCGGGACCTCACCAGCCACTTCGGTACGGTACAGGCATCCATGTCCTCGCAGGATTGGATAAGCTATATTGATCGCTGGCGCGCCTTCGGCGAGCAGGCCGCCATCCAATGGATGGTCGACAAGCATGGGCATCCGTGATCGACGAAATTGATGCTTCGATTGCAGATGTAACGACAATCCTTCCGTCCGTAACCGCAGTGCGTTTTGGGTTGCAAATGGTTGGGAATGCGGGAAGGTCCGTGCCAGTACGTGCAGGGAATATCAAAGTTATGAAATCGGCGATATTTTTGGGAGCGATGCTCCTCGGTGTTTCTGCGATGGCTGATCCGGCAGAGGTGCTGTTCAATAACAGCAAGGTAGGACAGCCGGTCTACTGGATGGACGGTGTGACCAAGCTCTCCAATGCAAATTTCGTCTCCCGAATGTATTTCAGCACGGATGGAAGCAGTTTCACACCCCTCGGGGGCACGTTCGCGTTCAACACAGTCGCAGCCAAGGCGGGTTATTGGTCCGGCAACACCAAGAGACTCGAGTTCCCGGATTCCGTCGTTCAGGGACAGACGGTGACCTTGAAGGCCGTAGTTTGGGATTCCACGCGGTATGCCTCGTGGGAGTCTGGCGAGGCAGCAGGGTGGCTTGGATCTGGGTTCGGCGATCTCTGGAGTCCGCACGGAGATTCGAAACCGTTCTCTTACACTGCACCCATCGGAAGCAACCCGGATCATCCGGAACTCTACTACATCACCGGATTTCAGAGTTTCGCGCTGACGACGGCACCTGAGCCTTCGGTGGTGGCGCTTGGGGGCCTGGGAGTTATCGGGTTTATTTGGGCTCGTGCCAAACGAATCGTTTAGGAATGGGCGGGCTTGTTATCCAATAACACCTTGAGGGCTGGAAGATTGATCGGTTTGGCGAGGTACTCGTCCATCCCAGCCAGCAAGCATTTCTCGCGGTCGCCCTGCATGGCGTTGGCGGTCATGGCGATGATCCAGGGTTGGAACGGCAGATCCTGATTCGCTCGAATCTTGCGGGTCACTTCATAGCCGTCCATCTCCGGCATCTGGCAATCCATCAGGATGACGTCGTAACCCGTCGTTTTGAGGGCGGCGAGGACCTCCTTGCCATCCTGGGCCAGATCGGCGGTATAGCCCAGTTTCCGTAACTGGATGCCCAAGAGCTTTTGATTCACCGGATTATCCTCGGCAATGAGGATTCTTAAATGATGCTCGTGGCTCTTCGCTTCAGGCGTGGGTTGTTCCCCGTGCCGGAGATCGGTGACCGTTGGCGCTGGTGCGGGTGGCCGCATGAGAAGGCCAAACAGCGCGGATTGTCGAACAGGCTTGGTGACCACGGAGGCCAGTTCTGGCGGAACTGACTGGGGTGTCCCGTGTGGGGCGCTCAGGGGGTTCATTAAGACAATTCTGACGGCGGCTATTGCCGGATCAGCCTTGATGAATCGGGCGAGGGCGACGCCGTCGAGTTCAGGCATTTGCCTATCGATGATGGCCATCTCGAAGGGCGCCCCTTCCTTCGCTGCCGCGCGCAATAGGTCCAGCACTTCCAGCCCGCAACTTGGAGATATCTCGCTCCGCATCGTCCAGGCGAGCAGGGTTTCGTTCAAAACGGTCCGGTTGGTGACGTTGTCGTCAATGACCAGGATCCGTTTTCCTTTAAGGGAACTATTCGCGAGGACCTGGGGCCCAGAGTTTTTGGTGGCGGATTGGAGCGAGATTCTAATCCAGAAAGTCGACCCTTCACCTTGCCGGCTGGTTACCCCGATCTCGCCGCCCATCTGTTCGATCAGGCGTTTGGAAATGGCCAGCCCCAGGCCGGTACCCCCGAATTTGCGCGTGGTGGATGCATTTTCCTGTTCAAACGCGTTGAACAAGCGGCTCTGGGCTTCGGGTGAGATACCTATACCAGTGTCTTTCACGCTGATTCGTACCGAAGGGACCTCGCCTTCGGACGTCGAGACTGATACCTCCACCAGGACCTCTCCGCGGCTGGTGAACTTGATGGCGTTGCCTAAGAGGTTTTGCAGCACCTGCCGGAGGCGTCCTGGATCGCCAATAAACAGCAGCGGCAGGGTCGCGGGAATGCGCGCAATCAGTTCCACCTCTTTGGCTTGGGCCCGTTCGGCGAGCATCGCAAGGGTTCCCTCTACAGTCTCGCGCAAATCAAATTCGATGGCTTCAAACGTCAGCTTGCCGGCTTCGATTTTCGAGAAATCGAGAATATCATTAATGATATTCAGCAACGTTTCCCCGCTGGCCTTCACTATGCCGGCGAAATCGCGCTGTTCCTCGGTCAGGGGAGTGTCCAGCAACAGATTGTTCATTCCCAGAACTCCGTTCATAGGGGTGCGAATCTCGTGGGACATATTTGCCAGGAAGACGCTCTTGGAGCGGCTGGCGGCGTTGGCGGCCTCGGTGGCGAGCAAGGCCTGGGCTTCGGCCCTTTTTCGCACTTCGACTTCTTCCTGGAGTTCCTGGGTGCGTACCCGCACCTGCCGGCGCAGGGTGCGTATCCAAATCGTCGAGAGTAGCAGCACCCCGGAGAGGGAACCCACCACCGTAATGGTATGAAGCAGATTCCACCAGGCAGGACGTGACAGCACGATGACGTCCTGCGGGCTGTTCATCAGTAACTCAAAATACTCGGGATTATAATCGTCATTGCGGCTCCTGCCTTGGGCGGAATAGACCCCCACCAGGTCGAGCAGGCTGCCCGGTTCCACAGAAGGCAGCTTGCCGCGCTTATGTTCCAGGCGGGCGACGAATGGCCGCATGTTGGCCTGCAACTCGAAGACATCCTCGCCTTGGCCATGGACCACATTGAGCAGTTTGGCCTGGACCCGTACCAAGGTGGAATCGCGGCCGGTATTGGTCCACTTGTCGGTGCTCATCAAGACGGGCAGGGGGAGGTTGGTGTGCCCTGTCTTTCGTGTAACCGCATCGCGAAGCAACGAAAAAGGTCCCTCCAATTGAGGAAAACCCGCCACCTCCACCCAATCACCCAGCGCTAAATTCTGCGCCTTCTTGGGGATGAACCGGACACCGTTGGTTCCATCCATGGCAAAATACTCCCCGCGCCGTTCGTGGACGATTTGCCCGGGAACCTTGACCCGCTGAAAGGTGTCGGATTGGGAATCAAAAAGGGTTAGTTCATGGGCTCGTTTGGTGGGGACATCGAACATGTCCATCGGCGCCAGTTTCTCGATTTCTATCGCGGCTTCGCGAAACCACACCTGACCTGGCAGGACGTGGCCATTGCTGGGATTCCATCGGGCAAAGAGACAGCCTCGGAGCCTTATCGAGGCATTTTCATACCGTGGCAGTCGCTCCTGATCTGAGCCTATATCCACCTTCAGTTTGCCTTCTCGCAAACGTAACAGGATGGCGTCCGGCTGGACGTCGGTGACTACACCCTGCAGTTCGACATACTGGGCGTCCAAGCTGCCATTCATCAATTGTTCCCAGTTGGGATGAATCGGTTCGGGCATGAGCCCGGAGCCAAGGCGCCGCATCTTTTGGACCATGACGATAGGCGAAAACCCCCCGGGGTTGGTGGTACCTTCAACCTCCCAGCTGTCGCCGACTTCCGGAGGATCAGGCCGGGCATCGCCTTCGCTCACCATATAGATGCCTCGGTTCGCGTCCTGCAGGACGAAGTCCGTCATATAGGGCATTATCACCGTGGTTATTACACCTCGCAGGCGGACCTTATACTCCTTTTGGGCTTCCTCGCGGCTAAGTCCTTGCACCTGGTCAATAGACGTCAGGATCGGCCAGCGATCGGCATTGACCGGTTCGAATTTTCGCACGAAGGCATTTTCGAGAATGTGGTTGCCATTGCGGTAACGGACCCCGATGGCTTCGACCTCTTGTCCAACCAGGTTGCCGGGCAAGACTTGAATGGGTTTCACCAGCATCTGGCCGGTGGTGTCGTCGACCATCACGGTGTTTCTGGCGGGATAAGCGAGTGCACGTCCCCGTAGATGTACAAACAGCGGCAAGCGCGTCGTCGTATTTTCGGTATTGGTGGCGGTAATTTCCTGGATCGTATGAAATTCGTATTGGGTCCAAAGCACCGGGTTTGGATCGAGCACTTCGACGCCAGATCGGTTGAGGATTTCCAGCATTCCGGCCGTTGGCTGGCCGTCAAAGGC
>DATJII010000078.1:0-24633 GCA_035493435.1 Candidatus Limnocylindria bacterium
CAAATAGGGAGCGGCGCTATGGATGGCATGCCATCGCAGATACGTTTTCCAATCCGCCAACGGCTCGGTCTTCACCAATTCGCTGAGGTTTTGGAAGAAATTGGTCTGGCCCACGATGACCGATTTCAGACTCTGGGCGCCCAGGCCGTCGAAATAGACGTCCCAATCGATTTCGCCCGCGCGATTGCGCAGGTCTGAGAGGGACCACTTGTTATAGTTGGCGTTCGGATCGCGCAGCTCGACACGGGTCTTGGAAACCTTGGCCAGGGCCGTCTCCAGGCGCATCACGGTGGCGGCATGGGTGGTTGCATTCGCCTCCGTCTCTCCGGCGAGCTGGAACATCTTCGCCACGTGCGCCAGGTATTGCTCACGGATCTTGGCAAATCCGTCGCCCAGGTAATAGTCCCGGTCCGGCAGGCTCAAGCCGCCTTGCCCCAGTTCGAAAGCATAGATCTCGCTATTCTTGGCGTCGGCACTAACTCCCGATCCAAAGAATCCGCCGATATCCGCCCGGTGGAATTCCCCCACCAGGCGTATGAGTTGCCGGGTGTCTTGGATGCCTTCGATGCTCCGGAGGGAGTTCTCAATGGGTTTGAATCCCAGGGCTTCCAGCCGGTTGGTATCCATGGCCGACGCGTAGAGATCGCCAACCTGGCGGCGGGCTTTGGTGCCGCCTTTCGCGTCTTCGGTAGCGGACTCCAGCAGGCCCCGGATCTGTTGCCAGTTGCGTTCCTGCAGTTCGTCAAACCCGGCCCAGCGCGACTTGTCCGAAGGCACCGGGTTGTTCTTGATCCAATTACCGCAGGCGAAATGATAGAAGTCCGTACCCGGATCGACCGAGCGATCCATGTTGTCGACCGAGAACCGGGGCACTTTGAGGCTCGGTTCTTCCGCCTGACACAAGGTGGACACGCAAACGCCAGCGCCCATGACGCTGAGCCAAGCCGAAACCCGGGAAAGCCAACTGCTTCGCATCCGGGGAAACTGCCGTCTCACCACAAAAACGCAAGCGTTTGAGCAGGAAATGGCGTTCCGTACGGCTCACTTAGGTGGCGGCGTCACCGTCGGGGCAGGTGTCTCTCCTGCGGTTGGAGCGTTGGTACTACCCGCGTGAAGGAGGGCCGGCGGGGCATTGGTTGCCGCGTCTGCCTTCGTGGTGTCGTCGGCCACGAGCTTGTCGGGCAAGACTACCACGGCAATGCGCCGGTTTTTTGTTTTGCCTTCGGGCGTGTCATTGCTCGCGACGGGGCGGAACTCACCGCAGCCTACGGCTGAGAGTCGTTTGGGGGCTACCCCGCCTTTTTCCTGGAGAAATCGGACCGCTGCGATGGCCCGCCCGGCGGAGAGAGACCAGTTGTCGGTGAATCCATCCGCCGTGCGATTGTGAATGGGGACGTTGTCGGTATGGCCCACTACCTGCACCTCGCGATTGGTCACGGCTCCCAGGAACTTGGCGATTTTGAGCAGGATGGTCTCGCCTTCCGGTTTAAGAGCCGCCCGGCCGGAATCGAACAGGACCCGGTCCAGGATATTAAACGTGAGCCGGCCTTGCAGTTGCGAGATGGCCACGTCCTTGGATTCGAGTTCGGCTCGCAGTTGCTGCTCCAGTCCGAAGCGTTCCTCCTGCGTGTCCTTGATCTTCTGCGCCAGGATCTCGGATTCCGACTTTAACGCCGACAACTCGACCTGCATCCGATTGGTCATGCTCGAAGCCTGTTCGGCTTGGAGTTTGGCTTCCTCGGCGGCGGCCAGGGCCGATTTCGTATCTTGCCGGGCTTCGCGCAAGCTGAAGCCCAGGGCGCCGATGATGACCAGCGCCGACAGAATCCCAGCGAAAACCCATGTGCTCTTCGGCATTCCATTACTCCACCCGCCTCTGCCACGGGATGCAACCGCGAATCGTCACGAACTCTTTCCGGTTATTCACAGGCACCATGCTCCAGATCACGGGAACCGATCCCATGCTCCAACCCGTCATTGTCAAAGGAGGCAGTTACGGCGCACCATGCCATTGAAGCCAAGACAAGGAGTTTGCCTGTTCGCATGTCCCCCCTTTTGGAAGTTGATGGCGTCAAGAAGACGTTGGGTCGTACCGTGGTCATTCACCACGGCAGCCTCACCATACATCCTGGCACGATTCACGCCCTGTTGGGAGAGAGCGGATCGGGCAAGTCGGCGTTGATGAAGTGCTTGTCCGGCGTGTGGGCGCCCGAGTCGGGAGTCATGCGGTACGGCGGGACGGAAGAGTTTCCCGGTAGCGTGGCCGAGGCTGCACGTTATGGAATTCGACTCGTTTCCCAAGGTCCTTCCCTTATTCCAGATTGGACTGTCGCCCAAAATATCCAGTTGGGCACCGAGACTTCACGATGGGGGCGATTGCAAAAGTCGGAGGACAGCCCCCTGAGTGAATGGTTGAATCGGTTTGGGTTGACCCAAGTGAAACCCGAGACGCGGGTGCGCGGCCTGAACCGCTTTGAACGACGGGTTATTGAGTTGATTCGAGGTTTCATGGCGGCCCCGGAGCTTTTGTTGCTCGACGCAGCAACTGAAGGACTGAGTCGACAGCAAGTTGCCACGTTGGGGGTGGCTTTACGGGAATACCGCGAAGGTGGCAAAGCCGTTCTTTTTTCCACCACCCGTCCGCAGGAATGCGCCAGCTTAGCGGACGTCACCACCATCTTGTGCGAGGGGCGTTCGGTGGCGACGGGTGATATTCATCAGGTCAGTTCCGAGCAGTTGTCGCAAGTGATGACAGGTCTCGAACCGGCAGAGCTCTTTCCGCGTTCACCCCATACCCGCGGAGCCCCGGCGTTGGAGATCATGGATTTTACGCCTCCTGGCGCGGCTCCCACCACGTTGACGGCGTATTCCGGGGAAATCCTGGGGCTTTTCGGCGTCCCCGGAGCTGGCCGTACGCGTTTGTTGCGGGCGATCGCCGGATTAATTCCTGCGCCGTCCAAGGAGTTTTTCATTCAGGGTCGCGGTTGGGATTCGGAAAATCAGGGAGCCCGTTGGCGGGCGGGAATCGGTTACCAGCCGCAGGGCGACCCGGGTAGCGGTTTGTTCCCCAACCGTGCCGTGGGCGAGAATCTCCTGGTGACCCGTCTCGATGCGGTCTCGGTAAAAGGATTCATCCGCGGGCGCTCCGAACGCTTCATGGCATTGGATTGGATGGAGCACACGGATGTCGAGGCAACCTCGGAGAACGAACTGGTGATGAACCTCAAGGCCGGTTCCCAACGCCGGCTGGCTGCCGGTCGGCTGTATTATCATCAGGCACCCGTGCTGCTGATGGATGAACCGTGCCAGCGCATGGATATCACTTCCCGCATCCGGCTTTACCGGCGGATGGACAAAGCGGCGTTGTCTGGCAAGAGCGTTCTGTTTTGCAGTTCCAACCCCGTCGAACTACTGGCGATTTGCGATCGGGTGGGCGTCGTCCGTGAAGGAGCCGTCCAGGAAATCCGACCGGTGAGCGAGTGGGACCGTGAAGCCCTTTGGACGGCGGCCTGGATGTAGGCCGGGTACGTGGTGTTTTTGGTTTCGGAACCAAAAGAATGAAGGGACCTGAGCCCTGCTGAACAAGGCTTCTCCCTGCGGCGTCACTCTGGGACGATCTCGTCTTATGATCACTCCCCGATTTTCAGCCGTTCTTCGGTGGTTGTTCCATTCCCTGCCGCTGGCATTGTTGACTGCCGGGGTGGTTCATGGTGCGCCTCTCGAATTGCACACCCGCTCGCGGGTTCATCCCGCAGGCGATACTAATACGTGGGTGATCCAGGAAGGCGGGCTGGCCTGGGAGTCGTCCCGCACCGCCCTCGTCATTTGTGATATGTGGGACAAACACCATTGCCCGGACGCCACCGAGCGGGTGGGTGAGATGGTTCCCCGGATGAACGAAGTCATCAAAGCCGCTCGTGCCAAGGGGGTCTTCATCATCCATTGCCCGAGCGACACGATGGATTTCTACAGGGATCACCCCGGACGCAAACTGGCTCAGGCCGCTCCAAAGGTGCAGACCAAAGTCCCTCTCCAAGGCTGGTGCTCGCTGAACGGCGGCAAGGAACCGGCGTTGCCGATCGACGATTCCGACGGCGGCTGTGACGGCTGTCCCGATTGCCCCAGCTTCAAGGCCTGGAGCCGGCAGCATCCAGGCCTGGAGATAAGGGACGGTGACGCGATCACCGACTCGGCCGAGGCGTTTTACCTCATGCGCCAACGGGGTATAACCA
This sequence comes from Candidatus Limnocylindria bacterium, assembly GCA_035493435.1. GTDB lineage: Bacteria > Verrucomicrobiota > Verrucomicrobiia > Limisphaerales > UBA9464 > DATJII01. The sequence continues at coordinate 4,233 of DATJII010000078.1, forward strand.
ATGTCATCGTGATGGGGGTGCATATCAACATGTGCGTGCTGGGCCGGCCCTTCTCGATCCGCCAGATGGTGACCCAGGGGCAGAACGTGGTGCTGGTGCGGGACATGACCGACTCCATGTATAATCACCGCAAGCCGCCCTATGTCTCCCATTTTCGCGGCACCGAGCTGGTCACGGAACATATTGAACAGTATTGGTGCCCCAGCATCACCAGTGTCGATTTCCTCGGTGGCGAGCCGTTTCACTTCGCAGGCTATACCACGAAGAAGATCGTGTGCGTGATCGGGGAGAACGAGTACCACACCTGGGAAACGTTGCCCGCGTTCGCCCATCGGGAACTGGAGTGGCGGGGCTATAAAATCGATTATGTGACGGCTTCCACCAATGTCGACGACAACGAATTCAAAAACTGGGAGGCGATTCCCACCGCGGACGTCCTGGTGATCAGCACCCGCCGCCGCAATCCGCCCAAGCCGATGATGGATGCCATCCGCGCGCACATCGCGGCAGGAAAACCGGTCGTGGGCATTCGCACGGCCAGTCACGCCTTTGAGTTGCGTGACCAGAAAGCGCCGACCCCGAATAGCTGGATGCACTTCGACGAAGAAGTTCTGGGTGGCGACTACCAGGATCACTATGGTGCGGGTAAGTCCTCCGTCATCACCCTTGCGGCAGGAGCTCGGGGAAATGAGATCCTCAATGGCGTGAAGTCCGAGTTCCAGGTCAAATCCCACCTATATAAGAACCGCGACTTGAAAAGCACGGTAACGCCGCTGCTTTTCGGGAAGACGGCCGATGGGCAGTCGCAAACGGAACCCGTCGCCTGGATCAACACCGCAGACCATCGCCGGGTTTTTTATACGTCGATGGGCAGTCCGGACGATTTCGCCGACACCAATTTCCGCCGTCTCCTGCTGAATGGCATCCTCTGGACGCTGGCTGATTTCATACCGCCCGGTTCGGCCGAGCCGGTGGACTATGCCGCCGATTGGCAATCCATGAAGGTTCCGGGAACGTGGGACGAGAATTCCCAGGGACGGCTCGCTAGTTTTGATGGCATCGCCTGGTACCGCTGCCAATTCACCTTGCCCGCTGGCTGGCCTGCGGAGAGTTCGCTCGCTGTGGAGCAGGTGGACGACGCGTTCGAAGCCTATGTTGATGGGGTGCGGGTGGGAGTCTCGGGGAGCTTTCCCCCGAATTATACGAGCGGGTTGGGGCCTGAAAAACGTTTCCCGGTGAAATGGGGTGGCGCACAGGTGCACACCGTGGCCATCCGCGTTTTTGATAATGGGGGCAGGGGAGGCTTCAAGGGAAAAGCGCCAGAAATCCGGGCCAACGGCTCGGCGATCAAACTGGAAGGCGAATGGCAATTCCGTACCGGCGACAGCCCCGATTGGGTTAAGCCCGGCAAAGAAACGCAAGGGCCGGGGCTCCTGCCGGTGAAAGTATCTGCATCCAGCGCCTCGGCGGCACCGAGCGCGCCTACTCCAACCGTTGGATCGAATCCCGTGGTGGCTCAAAGCGGCCCACTCACGCCCGCCGATTCCGCGAAATCATTCCACGTGGCCGACGATCTCGTGTGGGAACAGGTGCTGGCGGAGCCGATTGTGGCCCAGCCAGTCTTTCTCACTTTTGACGACCGCTCGCGCATGTGGGTAGTGGAATATAGGCAGTATCCGTCTCCCGCCGGACTCAAGATGGTCAGTCACGACAATTTCTGGCGTTCCGTCTATGACAAGGTGCCGCCACCCCCACCGCATCATTTTCGCGGAGCCGATCGCATCACCATCCATGAGGACACCGATGGCAATGGGACTTTCGATAAGCATACCACCTTCGTGGACGGCCTGAACATCGCCACCAGCGTGGCGTTCGGACGCGGAGGGGTTTATGTCCTGAATCCGCCTTACTTGCTCTATTATCCCGATCGCAACCACGATGACGTACCGGACGGGGATCCAGAAGTTCTACTGTCGGGTTTCGGGCTGGAGGACACCCATTCGGTCGCCAATTCGCTTCGTTGGGGACCGGATGGGTGGCTTTACGGCTGCCAGGGCTCGACGGTCACCGGTAATATCCTGGTTTATGCAACCAATGGCCAGGCGTTGAATACCAAGCCCATTTATTCGCAGGGACAGAACATCTGGCGCTATCATCCGGAGAAACGAATCTATGAAGTTTTCAGCGAAGGCGGTGGCAACGCCTTCGGCCTGGAGCTGGATTCCGCCGGCCGGATCTTCAGCGGCCACAACGGTGGCAATACGCGCGGCTTTTATTATATGCAGGGTGCGTACCTGCAGAAGGGCTTCGACAAGCATGGGCCGCTCTCGAATCCGTATGCCTTCGGATATTTCCCCCCGATGCCGCACAATGACGTGGATCGCTTCACCCACAATTTCATCATCTATGATAGCGGTGAGTTGGGCGCGGGGTACCAGGGGAAACTCCTGGGTGTCGAGCCGCTCCAGGGGCGAGTTGTCATGAGTGAGATTACGCGTGAGGGTTCAGCTTTTCGGACACGAGACCTGGGCTATCCGGTGAAAAGCGACGACCAGTGGTTTCGCCCTGTGGATATCAAGCTGGGACCGGATGGCGCAGTCTATGTCTGTGACTGGTATGACATGCAGGTGAACCATTTCCGCAATCACGAGGGGAAAATGGACGCCAGCAATGGTCGTATCTATCGCCTGCGAGGCAAGGCCAGCACCGCCACGCTGAAATCGAATCGTGAAGTTCCGGGCGGGTGGTTGCAGCACGCCCTCACTTCTTCGCGTTGGTGGCAGCAAACCGGTTTGCGGGAGATTGCCGACGCCCGGGATATATCCCAGGCGACGAACCTGCGGAAGGCTTTGCGCCAGCCGCAGCCCGATTTCTCCGCCCAGAAGGACCCGCGAGCATCTGAGGCGGAAACCCAACGAATCCTTCTCAATACCCTGTGGGCTTTGCATGCCTGCGGTGGATTCACCGTCGAGGATGCTGTGGTCGGATTGCGGCATTGGGTTCCTCAAGTGCGCGTTTGGACGGCGAGGCTTCTGGGCGACGAGAAAACGATCAGTCCAGAGTTGTCCCGGGAACTCGCCAATCTGGCAGGCACGGACCCCGACGTCGAAGTCCGCACCCAGTTGGCCTGTACCGCGAAGCGGCTGCCCTCGTCAGATGGCCTGCCCATTGTCCGCAATCTACTGATGCATGACCGCGATGCCGCCGATCCCCGGCAGCCCCTCTTATTATGGTGGGCCATCGAGGAGAATTGCGCGACGAATCGCGAAGCCTTGTTGTCACTCTTTGCCGACCGCGAGCTCTGGCGTGCGCCGATCGTTCAAGGGACCATCCTCTCCCGCCTCATGCGCCGGTTTGCCGCGTCCGGTAAGCGCGAAGACTTGCTGATCTGCGCTCGTCTATTTGCGATGTCGCCGGGCTCCGAGCAAACCGCTAAACTCACCCAAGGCTTCGAGGAGGCCTACCAAGGCCGACCGCTGGTGGGATTGCCGGAGGAATTGCTCTCCGCCATGGAAAAAGCGGGTGGCACCTCGGTGCTCATTGGTGCCCGCCGCGGCCAGCCCGCCGCTGTCGAGGAGGCCCTGGCCATGATTGCCGGGTCATCCACCAATACCTCGCGCCGTCTCCAACTTATCCAGGTGTTCGGTGAGGCCAAGCAGGAGAAAGCCATTCCTGTCCTATTGGCAGTTGCTCGCGACGCCAAGCCGCCCGAGCTCCGCCGTGCCGCCCTGGGCGCACTGGGTCTGTATGATTCACCCGATATAGGTTCGGAAGTCCTTACCCAAATGCCCAGCTATCCGCCCGACGTTCTAGCCTCGGCTCTCGGATTGCTGGTCAGCCGCCCATCATGGGCGCTGGCTTTGGTGACGGCAGTTGACGGTGGGCGATTGGACAAGGCGGTTGTTCCCGGCGCCGCCGTTCGGCGAATCAAGGCCCTCGTCGAAAGTGCCAATGGCAAGCAGGCCAATACAATCCCACCGGAGACCCGCACCCAACTAAACGCGTTGACCACCAAGCTTTGGCCCCACATTCGGCAGCCGACCTCGGCAGAGTTGGAGAAGGAAATCACCCGCTTGACCGAGGTGGTGAATCTGGATCTTGGATCTCCTTATAGCGGCAAAAAGCTCTTCCTCGCGAATTGCGCAGTATGCCACAAGCTCTTCGGCAAAGGCGCCGAAGTGGGTCCCGACCTGACGGTCTTCAAGCGCGATGACCTCGGCAACCTCCTCCTGAACATCGTCAACCCCAACGCCGAGATCCGCGAGGGGTACGAAAGCTATATCGTGGAAACCAGGGACGGCCGCACGCTTACCGGCTTCCTGGCGGACAAGGATTCCCAAGTAATCGTCCTGCGCACCCCCACTGGCCAATCCGTACCCATCCCCCGCGCCGAGATCGCCTCCATGGACCCCGCCGGTGCCTCCCTGATGCCCGAAGGCCTCCTGGCCGGCCTCAACGACCAGCAAATCCGCGACCTCTTCGCCTATCTAAGAAGCACCCAACCTCTGAGCGACGGGAATTGAAGATATTTTGGCGCGCCAGTATGCGGAGGAAGCGGGAGGGGAGTCGTGCGGGCACGCTGCCTCTGTGTTTTTGAGTCGATATTTTGTTGACTGTGACGAGCTTTAGGGTTCCGGTTTTGACGATCTCCTGTCTGTCTTGAAAAGGAACCAGAGTGGTTCGATTTGTGTGGGTGTCGCGTGTGCGTCGGCGGCCTTTTATTTTAGGTGGGGCTGCCTATTGCAGCACCAAGAGCCCAGGTATGCGGATGCCACAGCAACTGAATGGCTGGGGAGGAAGATGCCTGGATCGCGTTGGGATGAGGATGCGGTAACTACGGCGTTTCAGGCGATTGGCACAAACGTGATACCAGCCTGCTTGAAATTCATCGCGACACGGGAGGAACGGCCTGAGCTGCTGCGGGATTTCTTGAGAAAGATCTTGCCGCTGGATCGTGATCAGCCTGGCGATCTTTGGGCGGCGGGCTCTTTTGGACTGGATGCATTTGGGCCGATGGCGGAGGGTGCGATCCCGGATTTGATCGAGATGGCTGGCAATGCGCCGCCGGGAAATGCTGAAGTAGCATTTCATATCTTGGGAAGAATCTTGGATCGGTTGCCAGAAGGCGCTTATCGGAAGGAGGTTCTACAACTCTGTATCGGATTGACGGATGGTCGATTGCCCAACAGGGATGGGCGTGGACGATGGGCCGCCAGAACAATGTTGCATTTTTTCCCCGAGGACGCCAAAGGGGCTGGCGTGTTGGATCGATATCCAGAACTCGCGGAGGCATTAAATAATGCTCTGCAGGCGATAACGAATATTGCGCAATCGCTTAAGGTTGCTTCGAAATAGGAAAAATAGAGATATGTTTGAATGCAAGAAAAACGGCGTTTCTTGAGCCCGGTTGGACGGGAGGCGACTCTGGCGTCGTCGTGGAATGCGGTCGCGCTGTTGCGCCGGATGCCAATCGCATGAATGAACTCGAACGCCTTATATTTTAATGCGGTTTTCGCGAAACGCCATACTGGTAGGATACGGGTGATTCGTATGTGTGGGGTGTTGGTCTCCTGTTCCCTGATGATTCTCTATTGGCCTGACAATCGTCATGCTAATGGAGGGGGGCTGTCCGAGGCGGAGAAGAGGCAATGCGACAAATACCTCGATATGATCGCCACCCCAGAGGAAAAACATGGTTTGATGGCGGATTTAATCCGTCGAGTTTTCATGAAGGATCGTCAAAGCGCATATCTTGTGCGGGAGGAGGGATGGCGGAGGCTAGGGTGGTTTGGGCGCAAGGCCGAATATGCCATTCCACGTTTAATGGAGATAGCGGCCCAGGGAGAAGGTGAAAACACCCCGCTGGCGTTGGATACGTTGTTGGTTTTTTTGCCGCAGCCGGCGCCGGACAAGTATCGACAGGATTTTTTGGATTTGTGCGTAGGACTAATGGAGGGTCGGAGCGGTAGTGATAGGGTTCGCCGCAATTATTTTTGGGCTGCTTACGCCGCTGAAGCACTTGTCAGAGCTTACCCGAGCGACGCGGAAAGACTTGGCGTGTTGAGGAAATTTCCTGAGCTTGCGGAAGATTTGGGTATGCGTCTACGAGCTGTCACGAATGACGCGGCTTCGGGCGTGGTGTTGCCGAAATGAAATTTTCGGGAGCTATTTGCGGGGTGTACCACGGAATGGGGCTTCGAGTTGGTTGAGCTAATTGCGTGGTATGTGAATGCGCATTCATAGAGAATCTATTTCCCGTTTGGCGATGCGCCTCCGTTCCCCCGGCAGTTGGGGCTGGCTGGTTGGGGCGACGTTTTTGGTCTTGCTGGCGGCGTATTGGATGAATTGGAAGGAGGCCGAACCCACCGATGTTGGCCGTTGGGAGGAATCCAACCGAAGGCTTTGTGCGAAATACCTTGCGATGATTGCGGTGCCCGATGAGAAGGTAGATTTTCTCCATGATGCTATCCGTCGGATAACGGGCAGGCGTCTCCGGGATTCTCAGGCCGTTAGGGAAGAGGGCCTCTCAGGATTGCTGAAGCTCGGTATGCGGGCCGACGCTGCGGTACCAGCATTAATGAAATTGCTGCGGGAAAAGCCCCGGCCGGAGGCTGAATTCACGTTGGCAGTCCTAGCGGGAATAGTGCGGAAATTCCCTAGTGACTATTATCACGGACAGTTCGTGGCACTTTGCGCTCACTTGATGGAGGATCGGTTGCCTGGATCCAGTCGATTGAAGAGATCTGCCGCTGAGTTCATCATCGAACTATATCCCCGAGATGCCACCAAGCTTGGTGTGCCCTTGCGCTTTCCCGACTTACAGGAATCTTTGGATAGGTCACTACTGATACTGACCAATGACCCGCCAAGGTCATCGGATCTGCCTGAAAAATAGTACGGCTGCAGATCAATGAAGATTTCCGGGAATTTCACCAGTCTGCCGATTCACCCACCTCAATAAACCGGCAACTCCACCCACCGGCGTGACTCGGTGGATTCCAGCGCTGCGTCGGTAACTTGCTGGACGCGGGCGCCGTCGTGGAAGGTGATGGCGCAATCGCGTTGGTTGCGGATGGCGTCGATGAATTCGAAGGCTTGGTCGTAGCGGAACGACACCAAGGGGTCGCCGACGCCAGGATCGCGGGGCGAGCCGGGCCAAACCCAGAATTCGCGCGGCACGGCCAATTGGCTGAGGCCCGGTCCGCCTGCCTTGCCGTGGAAAAGTTCGTTCCAACGGCCGGTGGTAAATTCGAAGGTGCCTTCGCTGCCGTTGAGTTCCACATAGTCGAGGCTCCGCCAGCTTTCGTTGCGTCCCATGGCGAGCTTGGAGCTTTCGAGGACGCCTGTCGCGTCGTTGCGGAACTCCGCCATGATCGCGACCCAATCGTCCAGGTCACTGGGCATTCCACCGCGTTCGTGGACCAGAATTTTGGTGTTGGCCACCAGACGAGCCATCGGGCCTACCAAGTGGTGGGCAAAATCGATCCTGTGACTGAGCATGTCCCCGATTTCGCCGGTGCCCGCCAGTTTTTTCACCTGGCGCCAGCCGAGGTTTCGCTTGCCCCAATCCTGCAACCGGCACGAGCGGTAGTGAAAGGGTTGGCCAAGATCACCCTGCTTGATCAGGTGAGCCAAGTAGCGCATCGACGGCACGAAGCGATACGTAAAGGCCGTCATATGACGCACTTTGGCGGCGTCTGCGGCCTTCGCCATGGCGGCGGCGTCCGCGAAGTTCATGGCCAGGGGCTTCTCGCTCAGCACATGTTTGCCGTGGGCAATGGCTGCGAGCGCGATGGGCGCGTGGGTCACGTTGGGCGTGGCGATGATGACGGCGTGGACGTCGTCGCGCTTGACGATTTCCTCGTAGTTCGTCGAGGCCACTGGACAGCCCGTCTCGGTCTGGGCCTTGGCTAGCACCGCCGCGTTGGTGTCGCACAAGGCGGTGACCTTGACCTCCCCGCACATGGCCAGTCCCGGGATGTGATTCTGCAGTGAGATACCACCGCAGCCAATGATCGCAATTCCAAGTGAACTCATGGAGACAGGCGGGCAGTCTGCCCGGACAGCCGTCGGGAAACAAGTCTGGGACGGCGACGCCTTTTTCGCTAGGCTGGCCCGCTTGTGAGTTCTGAAGCTGCATTGCTCGTGGCGCGGGATATTGAACTGCACCACAACGACCGGATCCTGTTGGACCACGCCACCCTGGCGTTGGCGGCGGGAGATCGTGTTGGCTTGGTGGGCCGAAACGGCGCCGGCAAGTCCACGTTTTTGCGAATTCTGGCGGGAGAAATCAAACCGGATGGCGGCGAGATCATTCGCCAGCGCGGGACGGTGGTCGGTTACCTGCCGCAGACCTTCGAACTCAATCCGGACAGCACCGTGTACGAGAGCGTGCGCGAAGGGGCGAAGCATGTATCGGATTTGATCCATGAGTTCGAATCCCTGCCCGGACATACCCGGCGTCATGACGAACTGGAGGAGATGATTGGGCGTTTGGACGGCTGGACGCTCGATGCCCGTTTTCGTGCCGCCCTGAACCGACTTTTCTGCCCGCCCGACGACCGAATCATTGGCAGCCTTTCAGGTGGTGAACGTCGCCGTGTGGCCTTGGCCCGCGCCTTGGTCAGCCATCCGGACGTCCTGATTCTCGATGAGCCCACCAACCATTTGGACACGGAATCCGTGGAGTGGATTACGGAGTTCCTTTCGGATTACTCCGGTGCGCTGCTGGTGGTGACTCATGATCGACAATTTCTCGACCAGGCAGCCAATGCCCTGGTGGAATTGCGGAACGGGGTCTTCGAGCGGTATCCTGGTAATTATACCGATTACCTGGCGAGCCGCGCCGAGAAACTGGCGACGGAAGAATTGGTTGAGCACAAGCGCCAGATGTTCCTGCGCAAGGAACTCGAATGGGTTCGCCGACGGCCCAAGGCCCAGACGGGAAAATCGAAGGTCCGCATCGAGCGTTTTTTCGAAGCGCAAGAAGACGCGCCGCCCGCCATGGAAACGTCCATGGATCTAGTCATTCCGCCGCCGCCCCAACTGGGGAATCGCGTGGTGGACGTCGTGGGCATCGGGATGGTCTTTGGCGAGCGCCGCTTGTTTGCCAACCTCAGTTTTAGTTTCGCGGCGGGCACGCGAATCGGCATCACAGGTCGTAATGGCCTGGGCAAGACCACGCTCGTGAAAACGGTGTTGGGTCTAATCACACCGACCGAAGGCGAGGTCCGCACCGGCCAGTTGACGCGCTTCAACTTCGTGGACCAGGACCGGCTGCAGGTCAACGAAGAGCGGACCGTGCTCGAAGAATTGAGCGACGGCACCGAATGGGTTCAATGGGGTGACGACAAGCTCAGCCTGCGTGGCTATTTGAAGCGCTTCCTCTTTGCCGAGGATCGTATTGTGACCAAGGTCAAACACTTGAGCGGTGGCGAACGCAGCCGCTTGCTGTTGGCAAAGGTTCTCAAGCGCGGCGGCAATTTCCTGATCCTCGACGAACCAACGAACGACCTGGATCTGCAGACCATGCGCGTTCTTGAAGAAGCCTTGGTGACGTTTCCCGGTTGCGTGTTAGTGGTCAGCCATGATCGGTATTTCCTGAACCGCGTCTGCACCGGGATCCTGGCCTTTGAAGGGGAAGGGAAGGTGGTCTTCAGTGAAGGTAATTATGATTACTACCTGGAGAAGAAGGCCCGGGCCGCCGCCGCTGCCGTTGCGCAGGCTCGCAAGCCTGAGCCTGCCAAATCCTCGGCGCCATCGGCGCCGGCTCCCAAGCAGTCCAAGCAACGCAAATTGAGCTTTAAGGAGCAGCAGGAGTTGTCGGGGATCGAGGAAGCGATCCGGTTGGCCGAGCTCGAGGTGGAACGAATCGAGGGACTTTTCCTCGCGCCCGATTTCCAAAAGAACTACGGCGGCCGCGTGGAGCAGGTGAAAAGGGACCTTGCTTCCGCGAAGGCCAATTCCGCGCGTTTGTTTGCCCGCTGGGAAGAATTGGAACAGCTCAAAGGCGGATCGTAAGGGCGGTCGGCGGGAAGCATTTCGGCCGGAATTATCCCTGTTTGCGGCAGACTTCTCAGGGGCGCATCTTTTCACTGCCCCGACTTTGGTGATTCAGTTGTAAAGGTTGCTGATTACAGCAAGCACTCAAAGGCTGGGCTCCTCCACGTTGCCTTGGCAAACCCTGAAGCGTAGCCCTAAAACCCGGGAGGGCGAGACTCTGTCGAGCCGTAACCCAGGAAAAGGGGACTCGCACAAGAGTTGCAAGTGACTCCAACGAAGTATTTTATTGGGTTTGTATTAGGCAGCATCGGAGGCGTCGATACGTCTCACGTTTCTCTGAAACGAATCGACTCGCCGATGGCAGGGCTCGACGGAGTCTCTCCCTACCGGGCTTGGACGGCTTTAGGGTTCACCTAGGCCGACGCCGATCACCGTGGTTTGCGGCGGCAGTATCGAGATGCGCCCACTTCTCAGCTTCCTGAGCAAATTCTATTCCGCTCGACCGGCATTTCGGTTTTCATAGCGGGGTGTTGGCGGTCGAAAATCTCGAAGTGGGCTACGGGGCGATTCGTGCTTTGCACGGCATCTCCTTCCACGTAAACCAAGGTGAGATAGTCACCCTCATCGGCGCTAACGGCGCTGGCAAAAGCACCACCTTGCGCGCCATTTCGGGACTGATCCGCTCCCAGAAGGGGACGGTGGTCTTCGAGAAAAACGACATCACCAACCGCAAGCCGCACGAGATCGTGGCGACCGGTCTCTGTCACGTGCCCGAGGGACGCATGGTTTTCGCCAACCTGACGGTGATCGAGAATCTTCGGATGGGGGCCTACTTGGTGACCGACAAAGCAAAGTCAGCCAAGGAACTGGACTACGTCTTCAGTGTTTTTCCCCGTCTGAAAGAACGCGAACAGCAGCTCGCTGGCACTTTGTCCGGGGGCGAACAGCAAATGCTCGCCATCGGCCGCGCCCTCATGAGCCAGCCGCGGTTTCTCATGTTGGACGAACCGTCGTTGGGTATCGCTCCGCTGCTGGTCAAAACGATTTTCGAAAAGTTGGTCGAGATTAACCGTGAGCGCGGCATCACCTTGTTGCTCGTCGAACAAAACGCGAATCTGGCCCTGGAAGTAAGCGCCCGCGGCTACGTGTTGGAAACCGGCGAAGTGATCCTGAAAGACACCGCCGCCGCCCTCCGCGTGAACCCCGACGTCCGCAAGGCGTATCTCGGCGGATAAAACGCGCGTTGCCTCGGCAGTCGCGATAGCGCTTGGAGCGCGGTCACTCAAGCTTGGCCGAGCTACCGCTTTGGAATGCGGTTTCGCGCCAAAGGACTGACGCCACACCCTGAACCCCGGTCGTCGTGGCGAACAAATCTTTATCCCAAAAGCTCGGTCCACCCCCATCGTGCTACATCAGCGTTTCATCGTCATACCGTCATATCGTCATGGTTTGGTGAAATGACGGTTTGACGATATGACGATGAATTCGCTATGTGGCACCACGGGCCTTCCGGGGCGCACCTTTACCGTTCCGCCAATAACGCCTCCACCCGGGCTACATCCGCGGGAACGTCCACGCCGACACTGTCGTGATGCACCCGGGCCACGGCGATGGTGAAGCCGTTTTCCAAAGCCCGCAGTTGCTCCAGTCGTTCGGCCAGTTCCAGCGGCGACGGTGGGAAAGTGACCAGGCGCATCAAACTTTCCAGTTGATAGCCATAGATTCCCAGATGTTTGAGAAACGGGAATTCCGTCATTTGTTCCACTGCGGGGCGGTTCGCGTGGTCCCGCAGGTATGGCACGGTGCGCCGCGAGAAATAAAGGGCCCGGCCATTGGCGGCGACCACTGCCTTGACCACGTTGGGGTTATCGTACTCCGCAACATCCGTGAGCGTGGAACCCGCTGTGGACATATCGTATCCGGGTAGGGCCGAGGCAACGGCATCGATTACGGTGGGGTCCATCAGCGGCTCATCTCCCTGGATGTTGATATACGCATCCGCCGGGACCCTGCTGGCCACCTCGGCGATCCGGTCCGTCCCACTGGGATGATCCGCCCGGGTCATTTCCACGCGGCAAAAGGTTCTGGCAACGGCGGCGATGCGTTCATCGTCGGTGGCCACGATAACCTCGCTCAGTGACTTGGCCAGCAGGCACCGTTCGACCACCCGCTGGATCAGCGGTTTTCCGGCGATCGGAAAAAGCGGTTTCCCCGGAAAACGCGTGGAGGCGTATCGGGCAGGGATGATTCCCACAAAATGCATTCCCAAGGGTGATCGCAAATGCCGACAGAAAACCAGCCTACGGTACGTTCCTTTGCCTCGGTCCAATCACCTTTGGCCTGATGGCGAATCTGTGGGCTACCAGGGAAATGCCTCTCGTCTTTTGAGGGGAACATGTTCCTACACAAGCGTCTGACCCAACGGAACGTTGGCTATTTGCGGCCCAGTTTTCAGTGCGAGAAAAGTCAACATGACCAAAAAGCGACACACCTAAAACCCGGCGGCGAACGGCCAAAAATGAACCGAGAGTGAACCTTCTTCATGCGCGGCCTCCTGCGATTGAACAATATTCATATACACGTTACCGGATGTGCCTTCAACCTGTTGTGTGTCAATAGGTTGAGAGCCAAAAATTGCGCTCCATCTGGGGCGTCGATGCCGGAGAACGTTGCGGTGAGAAGGTCAGTTCGAGGAGTGGCACATACCGTGGTAGTAGGTTGCTGTGCGGTCCGTGCCGCACCCCATACAACCAAATGAAGATGGACGGACTCTGTCATTACTGGTGACGGAGTTGTGAGTGAGTGAGTGAGTGAGGGGCTCGCCGGGAGTGGATGGTCGTTCACTCCCGGCGAAGCTTTTCCAACCGGGTGACAAAACACCTTCTCCTCACTCACCCTGTCCAACCTCCCGGCCGGTTGCCGGAAGCGCTCTTCCGTGCCTGCAAAGGTCGCCGGTTTTCAAAACCCTGCCAGCCGTGGCTTCCCAATTTCCTGTGCCAATCCGCGCATAAGGTAGCAACGGCGGCTCGACCCTGAATCCCGGGCGCCAGAATAGCCTCCGTCCCTTTCGCGCGCCCGGGAAACCGTAGAATTATAATAATGCCCGAGGAATCATCACCTCGCGGTCCTCCTATTGTTCCCGCAAGGCCGCCATGGGATTGAGCCGCGCCGCGCGTCGCGCGGGCAGATAGCCCGCCACGAGTGTCGCCACTCCGAGCACCATGATCGATATAATCAATGTCGCCGGGTCGGTGGGCCGGATGCCGTAGAGGAGGCTGGCTATGAGCCGCCCGGAGGCGATGGCGGCTATACTCCCCACCAGACCTCCCATGAGGAGAATGCGGATGACGTCCCGCAGCACCAGGGAAACAACGGCTGCGCGGCGCGCACCCAGGGCCATACGAATGCCAATTTCTCCCTGTCGCTGGGCCACCGCATAAGATGTGACCCCGTATAATCCGATGATCGCCAGCAAGAGCGCGAGGCCGCCGAAGAAGGCGGAAAGCATGGCGATCATCCGTTCCTGGCGCATGGTTTCCCGGACTTGCAGCTCGAAATCGCGGAACTCGACGGACAGGGCGGGATTGGTCTGCTCCACCGCCGCCCGGAGTGCCGGAATGACACTGGCGCCGCCTCGCCCGGCGCGCACCGCGAAGTTCATCGAGGGCCAGGGATCAGGCTCTTGGGCCATATCGGTATAACCCACGGGCAGCGTGGATTCGCGCAAATGGCGGTATTTGACGTCGGCGATGACCCCGATGATTTCATACCGTTTTTTGGAACCTTCCACGGTGATTGTTTTTCCGATCGGATTGGTGGCGCGAAAAAAGTTCCGGGCGGCGGTCTCGGTAATAATCATCGTTTTTGGCGAGCTGAGAGTGTCCCGGCTGTCGAAATCGCGCCCGTATAGCAACGGTGTTCCCAGGGTCTTGAGGTAGTCGGATGACACCTGGTTGAAATAGAGCAAGGTGTCCTGGCCGGGTTTCCCCGGATATCCTTCGGGCTCGACCGTTTCGTTCCACACGCCGTAAATCAGGGGCGGGAGAGCTACGCTCGCCGCGGAGTCCACACCCGGAATGGCGCGGAAACGCTCCAGCATGCCGTTGTAGAGCTGGTTTCGCGCTTCTTTGGGCACGAGGCCCTGGGTGTTAATTTCCAGTAACAGGACATTTTGGGACCTGAATCCAGCGGGCACCTGGCCCAGATTGCGCAGGGTTGCTATAAAGAGACCGGCGCCCACCAACAGGAGGAGTGACAGGGCGATCTGTCCCGCCACGAGTGCCTGCCCCAGGCGAAAACGCGACCGACCGTGCCCGCCATGCCCTCCTTTTTTCAGGACCTCATTCGGGGCCACGCGGGTGGCGAGGAGTGCGGGGGCCAGTCCAAAGAGAAACCCGGTGGCAATCGCCATGGTGGTCGTGAACGCAAACACCGACAGGTCAGGCGACACGCTGAACTCCAGCGGATTTCCGCTGGTGGCGATCAGGCTCACCAGCAGCTTGGCTCCCCAGTGCGCCAATAGCAGGCCGCCCGGAATTCCCAGGAGCGCGAGCAGAAGGCTTTCGGCAAGCAGTTGCCTGATGAGTCGTCGACGTCCCGCGCCTATGGCCAGACGGATGGTGATTTCCCTCTGGCGGGCGGCGGCCCGGGCCAGCATCAAGTTGGCTATATTGGCGCAGGCGATCAACAACACGAGGGCCGTGACGGCCATCAGCGTGAAGAGCGCCTGCCGATAGTCCGTCGCTATTCCCGAAAAACCCGTCGCGGCGGGCTGCAGATCGAAAAGCCGTCGCAGATATTCCGCCTTTCCATCTCCATCCCACCCGCCGGGCAGGGTGGCGCGCATAATTTCGGGGGCCAGGATGTTCAACCGGGTCGCCGCCTGTTGTGGGGTGGCGCCGGCGGGGAGCCGGGCTAGGACGCATAGCCACCAGTAGGAACGATGGGCCAGCACGTCCACGTCGGAGTCCATCAGGGATTTGCAGCCGAGGGGGATGGCTATATCATAGGCCGTATCGACCTCCAGTCCCGTGAACCAGGCGGGGGTGATGCCAATGATTTGGAAGGACAGGCGGTTGAGGTGGAACGTTTTTCCTATAATATTGGTGTCGCCGTGGAAGTGGGTTTCCCAGAAACGATGGCTGATGACGGCCACCGGCCCCGATTCGCCGCCACCCCGGCGATCGTCTTCCGACGTGAAGACCCGTCCCAACAGGGCCGGCACGCCCAGCACACGGAAGAAGTCTCCACTGGCGAACATTCCCCGCGCGGGCTGGCTTTCACCTCCCATGGCGAGGTCGAAACGCGTATTACCATAGGCCAGCATGCCGGAGAATGCCTGTTGATGATTGCGGATTTCTTCCCATTGGGGATTCGTAAACACGCCATTTCCGCCGGAGCGCACCCGGACAAGCCTTTGCGGGTCCTCGACCGGCAGTGACTTTAACATCACGGCGTTCATGATACTGAACACGGCGGTGTTCGCTCCTATGCCCAACGCCAGCGAAAGCAGGGCGGTCAGGGTGAAACCGGGACTGGACCTCAAGGTGCGCCAGCCATAGCGCCAATCTTGCGCCAGAGAATCCAGCCATCCCCAGCCCCACGCCTCATGGCTGGTTTCCGTGAGCCGGGTTGCATTGCCAAAGCGTTTTATGGCTGCCGCTTCCGCGTCCGGTCCGGATGCGCCGCCCTCGCGATGTTCGGCGGCTCTTAGTTCCACGTGCAGCCGCATCTCCTCGGCCAGGTCCTCATCCAGGCGCCGCCGCTGGAATAAATAAATAACGCGGCGTCCCATTTCCTTTAGCCAGTTCATAGTGGGTTCCTGGTTCAGGCTGCTTGCAGGACTTGTTCGATGGCGAGGTTGACCCGACGGTATTGCGCCAATTCGCGGTCGAGCTGTTCCCGTCCGCCCTCGGTCAACTGGTAATAGCGAGCCCGCCGGTTGCCCGCGGTGACACCCCATCGGGCGGTGACCCAGCCCTTCAATAGCATTCGCTGAAGCGCCGGGTAGAGAGACCCCTCTTCCACCTGCAGCACATTGACCGAGTTTTGTTGGATGGAATTGGCGATTTCGAAGCCGTGGCTCTCGCCACTCTTCGCTAACGTCTTGAGAATGAGCATGTAAAGCGTTCCTGGAGGAATTTCATCACGTCGCTGCCGCTCTTGCATAGTTAAACTATGCAAGCGGGGCTGAAGCAGTCAAGAGTGTTAAAAACGACATGGGAAATGTGCCTCAGCAGGGATCGTGCAGTTGAGAAGGAAGCCCTTGCGCCGCAGATTCCTTCGAACTGCGAAGGGTGAAGAGGGCGCGTATTGGATTCAAATACGCAACCGACGAACAACGAAGCAGATCGAAGGCAGATCAAGCAAGGACGACTGATTCGACTGCCTGATCCCGGCTCAGAAACGGAGGTCGCTCAGGTGGC
Source organism: Candidatus Limnocylindria bacterium (assembly GCA_035493435.1). GTDB lineage: Bacteria > Verrucomicrobiota > Verrucomicrobiia > Limisphaerales > UBA9464 > DATJII01. Next base: position 20,660 of record DATJII010000078.1, read on the forward strand.
TGAAGGCGGAGGCGCGGAACTCTGGCGAATCTCCAGTTCCGCAGCCAATTTTCGGCTGCTCATGGACTCGCCCTTAAGGCCTTTTTGCAGCATTTCCATGGCGGCCGTGCCGAGCCGGAATTTGGGCTGGCGGACGGTGGTCAATGGTACGCGGAAATGCTCGCTGACCAACAGGTTGCCAAAGCCCACGATGCTCATCTCTTGCGGGATGCGAATGCCCTGCGAGAGGAGCGTTTCTGCCGCGCCGATGGCCACCAGATCGTTCACGGCTTGGATCGCGGTGGCGTCGGGACGTTCCTGGATGAATTGGAGGGCGGCAGTGGTGCCATCTTCGGCGGTGGTGCCAGCGTTAAAAATCAGGCGGTCGTCAACCGGCACATCGGCGTTGCGATGGGCACGCCGATAGCCTTCGAGACGTTCCTGAGCCCAAGGCGCCACGCGGGGCCCCGCGAAAAAGGCGATTCGCCGATGGCCCAATTCCAAGAGGTGGCGGGTTAGTGACTCACTGGCCGTGGTGTCGTCGCTTTCCGCCCCGGCGAAGCCCGCGCAAAACGCCGCCCGATGACCGAAAATAACGGTGGGAATCTTCCGCCGTTGCAGTTCCTCGTAGATCGGGGATCGCGAATCCATCCGGTAAACCGGCGCCAGCAACAGGCCATCGACGCGCCGGGCCATCATACGGCGAATGGCGCTCTCCTCGCGATCCGGCTTGCCCATGGATTGAGCGAGCAGGACTTCGTACCCGATTTCGGTGGCCGCTTGCTCAATGGCGAGGATAGCTCGGGCGCACACCGGGTCCGTAACCGCCGGAACGATCAGGCCTATGAGGCGTGTGGTCTGGCTGCGGAGGCCGCTGGCGGAGATATTTGGGACATAACCCATCTCTTTGGCCAGCACGCGGATGCGTTCCTTGGTGGATTCCGCCAGGTCGGGCTGGTCTCGGAGCGCCTTGGAGACAGTCATGACGGAGACGCCCGCCTTTTCCGCGATATCCTTAAGCCGTGTCACGATTGCCCCTGGGTTGACTGTTTGGTTGGTTCAACGACGACGTGGACCTGCACGGCAAACTTGCTCACACATTGCTTCCGGACCAAGCAAATTTCTGACGGAGCGTGCTAAAAAAACTGTTGCCATCCATTTGCAGGAGTCGAATGGGCTTCGGACTCCGCCGGATCTGGATGGTGTCTCCTGTACCGATATCCAGTTGATCCTGGCCATCAGCCGTCAAGGAGGCGCCCAGATACCGGCTCAATAACTTTACCCGCACTATGGAATTCAGATTTAGCACCAACGGTCGAATCGACAACGTATGCGGACAAATGGGTGTCAGAATCAGGACTTCCGCGTCGGGACTCACTATGGCCCCGCCAGCGGCCAACGAATAGGCGGTGGATCCCGTCGGTGAGCTGACAATCAGCCCGTCACAGCGGTAACGGGTCAACAGTTGATCGTTGACTGTGACCTCCACTTCGATCAGGCGCGAGGTCTCACCGCGGCTAAGGACAAAGTCATTGAGCGCGGTCCGGGTCCGAACTTCTTTGCCGCATTGAATCGTGGCCTCCAGCAGCGCCCGGTCCTCGATCGTGAATCGTCCCGCCAAAACCCGCTTCATGGAAGCGTCCAAGTCTTCCGGCGAAATCGCGGTCAGAAACCCTAGATTGCCTGCATTGATACCCAATACCGGCACGGTTTCCCCGGCAATTTCACGACCGACGCGCAACATCGTTCCGTCACCCCCGATGACGAGCAACAAGTCCGTTGCTTGGGCCAGCGCCCGCAACTCCAGCGGTTTAGCTTTATCGAGTCCCAGCATGGCAGCGGTGCCAGGATCGAACAGGACGCTGCGGCCGGATTTTTTCAGCAGGCGGATGACACGACGGGTCACGGCGGCACAATTCGATTTCTCGGTATTGGCGATCAGCCCGACGCGCCGTATGGATTCCGCAATGGCTTTCACGACACCTTCCGTTCAATGGCTGCCAGAAACTCCTTGTTGCCTGCCGGTCCCAGTAACGGCGACTCGGTCGTCCCACGCCAATGGGCGTCGGGAAAAGTGGCCTTGGTAAATTGCTCCAATTCTGTGATCACCCGCGCGTGGACCGCTGGGTCGCGGATCACTCCGGCGCCGCGGTCCGCCTCTTCCTTGCCCGCTTCGAACTGGGGTTTGATAAGGGCCACCACAAGGCCTCCCGGGGACAAAAGGCCCCAGATCGGCGGCAGCACCAAGCGCAGACTGATGAACGAGCAATCGGCCACAATGAGATCGAACGCCTGCCAATTCGCTCCGAACGAGCGGGTTGTCAAGTGCCGGGCATTGGTCTTTTCCATCACCGTCACCCGGGGATCCTGCCGAAGCTTCCAGGCCAGTTGGTTCGTTCCGACGTCCACGGCGTGGACGTGGACCGCCCCGTGTTGCAATAAACAATCGGTGAATCCGCCGGTGCTGGAGCCCACGTCAAGCGCCCGGACACCCGCCGTCTTAACCTCAAAGTACGTCAACCCGTGCTCCAACTTATGCCCACCCCGGCTGACGTACCGATCGCCCGTCAACAATTCGATGCTATCGCCCGGTTTGATACGGTCCCCGGACTTGTTCGCCGGATGCCCATTCACCCGGACCTGTCCCGCCATGATCGAACGCTGGGCCTGCGTTCGCGATTCGCACAAGCCCCGCTCCACCAATTCCTGGTCCAATCGTGCCACTGGCCCGGTAGCAAACACGAAAGGGCGATCCAAGCGAAGCCTGGAAAATACAGGCCGTTTGGAAAAACGCGGTTACGGAACGCTCGGGATAGTCCGAAGTGCTTTGCCTTCCCGCTGCGTCCGCGTTCCCAAGGGGAGGGTTCTGACGGAGTGCGATCCGCGGAAATGATTATATATCCATCGCTGTCCCAGGCCTGATTGCCCGGCGCGTCTTGGAACTGCGGCCAACGGGTCCCCTCGCCCCGGCCTTGCGGGGGAGAGGGCTAGGGTGAGGGGCTTTCGCTCAAATGGGGGCAAAGCGCCGGATAGTCAATTTCGCGGCGGCACCATTCCCCGGCTATTTGGGTGGCACGGTGAGGTCACGACGCCGGGCCAGATGGCGTCGCGCAAGCTTGATAATAAGATAGGCGGCGATGCCGGCCGTCACGGCGAGGATAACACCCCATTTTCGCGGGTCTTTCAGGGACTGGCCAAAGGAAACGCAGACGAAGGCGTAGGCCGCCTGGATAGGCAGGGAAATGTATAGGTAACGAACAAAATTCACCCCCGCCAGGCCCATGATATAATTACGAATCGTCAGGGGCATTCCCGGGGTGATCCTCATAAGCAGGATGAATTGGACTTCATCCTGTTCATCAAGCTTTGGAATGGCGTGCCCTCGTTTGCCAATCCACCGGGCGACAGGCGCGCGCAACCACCAGCGAGCGATCGCGTAACCCAGCACGGAATTGAGCAGGAGCGCGGCGTACGCCACCATGAATCCAACTCCGCTTCCGAAGCGCGCCCCGCACGCGATAATCAACGGACTCGCCGGCACCCCCATCAACGGCAGTAAAGCCAAAGAAAGGAAGATGACCGCCGGATGCGCCGCCGCCAGTGCAGCCAGGACGGAATGCCAAGCCTGGGACAAAGATTCCATCGATCAGCAACGGCTCCGGTCGCATTCCAGATGGCCACTTGGATAATCCGCGCTCCATCCCGGACGGATACGCTGGGCCTCATCGTCGGAGACGCGATCCATCAACACCCACCATTCGAAAGGCTCAAGGGCCAATCTTGGACAGGAGGCAAAGCGGCTGATTCGCTGGACGTTAGGTGTGCATTTGCTCATTCCGGGGCAGGGCCGCGCGAGCCCAACGCGGAGTGAACCAGTCTCGACAGGAAAGTGTCAACCACCTGCGAGTTGTGCCTCGCAAATGGCGGCACACTTGCAGGAGCCAATCCCAACGGGGACTCCTTGATAGTACCCAACAGAGTTGGACCCATCCTAG
>DATJII010000079.1:0-3945 GCA_035493435.1 Candidatus Limnocylindria bacterium
CTCCACCATCATCTGGCACTGTGCTTCATGGCCTATGCGTTCCTGACGAGCCTGCGGCTGCGCGCGCCAAAAAAAACTTCCGACACTGCCCGAAGTGCGCCGCTGGATGAACGAGGCGCTGGCTTTGCTCCAATGCCCCCGTTGCCAAATTAGTTTCACCCGCTCCGGCATCCTAATTGACTCGTGCTGAAATACTTAACGGAGTAGTGCTAAGAAATAACCCCGGCCTATTTCCCTTCCGGCGACTTCTCCAATATAATCGACGGACCGACCAACCGCAGCGCGTCGAGCAAGGCCTGTTGCCGCTCCGGCCCGCGCTCCGCGGGAAATATTCCGGGCCGGGATTCGCATTCCACCACCAGGGACTGTTTCGCCCCGCTGCCCGAGACAATGGCGCTGGCGAGGATAAAATCACTATCCTGGCGGCGGTTCAGGGATTCCGCTGCCGGCCAGGTATAACCAGCCGGAAGGTCGATCCGGTTATTGCTCTTCATTTTCCACGGACGCCGGATTTCCATGGGCAGACGGCGGCGTTGCACGGGATCCGGTGAAACCCAGAGCAATTCCCAGGTAGCCGGGAAATTACCCGCCAGTCGATTGCCGGAACGCTGGAGATAACTCTGGGCGTGGGCCTGGACCACGAGTCGCAAGGGCCGGAAACTGTCGTCCAGTCCCTCGCAATTCACCGCGTCCAACACAATTCCCGGTGAGGTCGAGGTGATGGCACGTTGAGCCTGCTGGACCAGCGATTCTCCGTTGGGACCCACGAGCAATGACCGCAGCCAGGTGGCTGCCAATCCCGTTACTTCGACCTCTTCACTGATCACCAGGTTGGTTTCATTGGTGGTCGCAATCCTGCGATCGACGAGAATCTGCGAATCGCTGGCCTGCAACGAGGGCACCGTCACAAAACGGGGATTGGCCGGATCCAGCACCAATACCTGGGCTCCCCCGAGGGCCCAGCGTGGCGTCAGGAAGGGATCGGAGGCCCGGGCAGTGGTATCGACAAAACGCCCGCCGTGCTCGTCCGGCAGATAGACAATCATATGATTGAATTGGTCGCCTGACGGCAGGTTGGTCAGGATGGGAGACGAGGTGGACGCCAAGGCCAGATATGCTTCGACCCCGCTCAGCGAGAGCAATTCGCGAACCAATACTGCCTGGTCCTTGCAATCGCCGTAACGCCGCCGAAGAGTCTCGCCTGGACGCGAAGGAATATCAGCACGACGTCCAAACTCGATGGCGCGATAACTACAATGAGTCTGGACGTATTTCACCAAACTGCGGATTTGCTCCTCCTTGGTGGCATCCGGAGCGGCTTCGATGAGGTGCACCGCCTTGGTTTCATTGTCAGGCCCCAGAGTGTCCGCGATGCGCGCCAGGTAACTGGTCACTTCGGTCTTCCAAGACAGGTTCGCCTCCGCAATCGCCAGCCAGGGGCGCGCGAAGGACACCACCGGCTCGAACGGCTCGACCACCCAGGGAGGGCTGGGCTCGCGGGTCCAGGCGATATAATGATCGCCCTTGACGGTCTTCAATTCCGGGGAGGCGTCCCATCGCAGATAATCCACGTCTCCCACCAGGACGGTCATCTGCCGGGCCGCCGGAGTCTGGCGTTCCAGGATATCCTGATACCAGGTGAAGCCCCGTTCATCGGGCCGGTTCTGCCAGGTCACCACCACTTCCAATGTCCCCCCGGCCTGCAAGCCCGCCACCGGGATATTCAACTGCTTGCGATTCGAGGCCATGCCTTCCGCCGCGCGCACCGACTCGTCGCTGACATAATAATCATCGACCTTTCCCGTCCACGCAACCTTGCCGTCGGCGTCGCGCACGAGGATTTCGTTGGCGTAAATGGACTGGCCCAGGGGATCGAATTCGAAGCGCAGGATGCGAAAACGCGCGGGGCCCTTTTCATTATAGAACTTCAGGCGCCATCGCTCGGTGACGCGCCGGCCCTTGCCTCGCTCGTACTGGATTGCCACGGTGCGGTCGAGATACTGCACGCCCTGGGCTTCCACCTCGCCCGCAGGCAAAGGCTTCGGCGACGTCGCGAGCAACTCGGCCGGGACCAGGACGGGCTCCAGCGGGGTCCTGATGCTGGAATTGTCACCCTGACCCAGTGCCGCGGACGCCCGCACCAATGCGTTGCGAATCGCATCGTCATCCGGCGCCAGGTTGATGGCGGCCTCGAAGCTTTTCTTCGCGGCGGGATAATCGTTGCGTTGAAACTGGGCCTGCCCCTTTAGATACCACGCGGTAGCCGTTTCAAATCCCCGGGCCAAAAGGGCATCGCAGGTTCGGATCGCCCCCAAGGCATCCTTCGTCGCCATTTGCGCGAGCGCCAGCTCATAGCCCACCCGGTCGCTTAATCCGGTCCGGTCTCGCTCCGTTTCCAATATTCGGACGGCATCGGCGGGAGCACCCGCCCGGCGTTGCACGAAAGCCTGGAGCAGCCGCGCTTCGGTGGTTGAATTGGTGGCGACCAAGGCCTCCATCCGGCGCACCGCCTGATTAGTATCCCCCGAGTCCAGGAGCAACGTGCAAAACGACCGCAGCGAGGTAAGTTGGGCAAATCCCGCCTCGAAGATTTGCTGGTATCCGCGAATGGCGCTGTTGGTGTCGCCTGCCTGCCATTGGCAAAGCGCCCGTTCCGCCTGCAACGGCAGGTTGGTCGCGACCAACTCCTTGCGTTGCTCCAGGCGAGCCAGGACCGCCGCGAAATCCCGCTGTCCAGCGAGCGCCTCACATTCGTTCACCAGAAAGATCTCGTTGCCGGGCCAGAATTCGCCGGCGGCATGGAAAAAAACGGCAGCCCGGGCCATGTTCCGGGCCTTGAAATAATACAAACCCAGTTCGTTTTGGATCAACCCCTGGGATCGGGCCAGGGATTCCGGCAAGGCCAGGCTGCCAAGTTTCACCGGCTGATCCTGAAGCTCGGCCAAGTCCAGCAAGCGATCTAGTTGGGCGAGCGGGGCCGACCCCGGACCATCGGCAATGACCAGGTAAGCCGTATTGGTTCCCATGGCGAAGCGGACGCGTGCGTGCCAACGCGATTGGGCTCCGGACTCCCACGTCAGTGTATCGCCAACCAAGCCTTGGCCCTTCCAGGGAGTGCGTTCCAGGCTCTCAGTGATGGCGGCCATGACCGTGCGGGCTGCCAGGGCTTTGAAAACGGTCTCGCGAGGGAGCGGATAGGGAAATGCCGTTGGGAGGATCGAAAGAGTATAGCCTCCCATCTTACGTGCACTAAAGTCCGCCGCCGGGAAATTACTGCTCAGGTTTGGCACGTTCCGCCACGAATCGTCAGGAATGCGCACGGTATAAGGATAGTACTTCGAAACAAAGCCGTTGGTCCCGAGCGGTTCCCAACCGGGAGCGGCCAGCCGCCTATCGAACTGGTTGAAACCCCCAAAAATACCGTGGGCGGTCGTCCGTATCTGCTCCATCTTTTCAGCTGGCCCAGCCACAGTCAGTTGATAAGCCCAGCCATGATCGGCCATGATCCAACGCACCGAACCCAACGGAGCTTCGGCGTTTTTCCAGGCAGCCTCGAAACTAAGGCCCTCGAGTCCTCCCAACTTCTCTGGCTTTTCCCGGCTAAACTTTACGTTCGGATCAATAGTAGTCAGGTTTTTCTTGACGACTTCCACCAAGTCGGGTGTATCGCCTTGGCTATTGATAGTGGCGGATAGCCTCTCGGGTAGGAACGAAAACTGGATTCCGGTGCCCGCTTGTTCAAGAACGAACTGCCCTGATCCTTGCGGGAACGATTTTGGGAGTGGTTTCCAAATACCTTCCGGACGCTTCATCAAATAGTTAAAATTCTGCGATTCCCACCACCCATCCGTCGTGAGCCGGGCGGCCTCCGGTGTCCATCGGCTTGGCTGTCGGAGTTCCACAACTTTAGCGGTTAACGCAAGAAAGCCGGTTAAAAAAAACAAA
>DATJII010000080.1:0-19802 GCA_035493435.1 Candidatus Limnocylindria bacterium
TGTTTGTCCGACAGCGTTGCCTGGCTCGTGCCTAGCAACATTTCCCAGTAACCCAGCGCATCAGGCAGACCGGTTGTCGTGCAATAGTGGGCTGCGAAACGAAGCACCGCCGGGCTTCGAGAGGCGAGACTCAGGGCCGACTTCAGGCATTTGCCGGCATCGTCAATACGCTGTTCGGCAAGCGCTTTTTCACCCTTGATCACCAGCCCCTCGGCACGGATACGTCGAAAATGGACGTAAACAGGCTTAGCCGCGAGCAGGGCGATTCCTGCGAGCACGATTGCCGCAATCAATGCTGGCCAAACAAAACGGGACGGGTCTTCTGGTCGGGTTTGCTTCGTCTCAATCACAGGAACAATTGGGCACGGGAGGCGTAGGCGCTGCAGGTGTTGACAACAAGAAGGATTCGCCACCCTTGGACAGCGAATCCTTCCTCGTGCGAAATGAATCCCCTGTGTTTAGGCCTGGCGTCTGGCTTTGCGGCGCCAGTAAGTGAAGCCCGCGAGAGCGGCAGCGAAGATGGGAGCTGCAACCGTGGTCGCTTCGGGCACGGGAGAGGTATATACCGGAGTGCCGGAGCTCACCCAATCACTCGTGGTCCCGTTATCGACGCCTTGTATATGGGCGCCAGAATAAACAATGGAACCCGACCCGTTCGTAAACAGGAAGCTGGCGGCACTCAATCCTGCCGTGCGGGTCAGGGTGTAAACCAATTGATCGCCCTGCCCAAATTTCGCGCTCGGAGTCAGGGACATGTCGATGTCAAAACCGTGGGCGGGACCAGCGCCTTCACCGTTCGTGCTCAGGCTGGGAGTGGTATTGCCACTATATCCCACGGAGGACACGAGCGTGAACGAGATCGAGTTCAGGTTGATCGTCGGATCAACATTGAAGGCCCAGGTGGTGGCGAATTCGCTGGCGGCCAAGTCCACGCCCTCCAGCTTCAGTTGAACCGTGGTGCTGTTGATGTCCGTGAAGGTGGCCCTCAGCCAAGGGGCGGATAGCGCTGGAGGCGTTGTTCCAGCGTAAACGGTGTCGTAGTTGAAAGTAAGCACATCACCGAAAACCGACATCGGTACCAATGTGCACAATGCTAGCGCGAAATTTTTTTGGATCATCTAAATACCCCTCCCACCGCAGTTTCGTCGGCTGGGACTGAATTGCAACTGAAAAATGTTGCACAATGCAGTGCTGCCGTGTTTCGGCCTCACGCTGCAAAAAACAAACCCCGCGTGAAAGCGGGGTTGAGCGTGACCGGCGGCGTCAAAGACGCCTTCGCGGTGGTGCTTTTTTGGGATGCGGACTGACGCAATCTCCTAACGGAGCCGCCAGGTAATCCGCGCCTTGTTCAAATCGTAGGGGGACATCTCCATCTTGACCCGGTCGCCGACGGTGATACGCACCCAGCGTTTCCGCATCTTGCCGCAGATGGTCGCCAAAACCACGTGTTTGTTGTCGAGTTCGACGCGAAACATGGTTCCCGCGAGCACCGCCGAGATGATTCCTTCTACTTCTACTGGTTCTTCCTTCATCGTAACTTTCTATCCGGCAGCAAACTGTAAAAACCGGCTGGGTCCCGCACACCGGAAGGAGGGACACGGCAAGTAAGCGAAGTCCACCCTCGCTCGGGTGGAACTTCGCTTACCGGTCAAGAGGGTTAGTACCGACGGCCGCCGCCGCCGCCACTGTTACCGCCGCGATAGCCGCCGCGGTCACCACCACCACCGCCACCGCCGCGGTAGCCACCACCGCCGCCGCCGCCACCACCACTGTACCCGCCGCCGCCACCGCCGCCGGAGCGTTCTTCACGGGGTTTGGCGACATTGACGGTCAACGCGCGGCCATCAACGTTCGATCCATGCAAGGCTGCGATGGCGTTTTGGGCTTCTTCGCCGTTGCTCATGGTCACGAAACCGAAGCCGCGTGACTTGCCGCTCAAGCGGTCCATCATGAGGTTTGCCTCCAGCACCGTGCCGTGAGCCGAAAAGGCGTCCTGCAGGTCGTTCTGGGTGGTGTTGAACGAGAGGTTCCCGACGAACAATTTATTGTCCATGTGATGTTCTTTGTAGACTGACCCTGGCTTCGAGACTGTTCCCGAACATCGGGTTTCGAATCATCACTGAACCAAGTTCACCTGAAGATTTACCAAGCCTGGAAACTGACGAGCTATCTAACAGAAGGCCCGAACAATCACCTGTCTGGCTCGAAATTGCAATTTTTATTTCCGCCTTCGCACCTTCAAAGTGGCAGTGGGGGATTGCCGCCGAGAAAGAAGAGTGGGCTGTGGCTCACACGAATGACCGGGACAAGAAGACCCGCTTTTACCGCAGATGATGGGGATTTACGCCGATAAGTCGGCGGCCCAAAGGACGGCAGCAGCGAAAGGAGTGCCAGCCCCGAAACGCTCGGCATCGGAAGAAAAAAAGGGCTCCCGATGACCGGGAGCCTCCATTTTCGAATAGCCTGGTTACGCCTCCGTATTCAGGAGCGTACCAACCGATCCACCGGCGGTCGTTTGCGCCGCAGCCTGGCTGTTCGACATCGAGCCATCGGTGTCTCCCGAAACATCGGACGGAGGCGGTGGCCGATGGTGACGGGCTCCGTGGGCACCCTTGACGTCGGTTTGGAAACTGGCAAACGCCTTCTGCGCGCTAGCGAGGTCGCCAGACTGCAATGCCGATTGCAACGCCTGGAAATCCCGGCTGGCTTGGGGGTTGTTGCTGAACGGATCCTTGCCTTTGGTGCCTGGGGGCGAGGACTTGATGTCTTTTTGGACGGCTGAAAACGCGGTTTGCGCGCTGGACAGATCGCCGGACTGCAAGGCTGACTCCAGCGATTTGAAGTCCTGTCTCCGTTGTTTCCAAGTGTTCTGCGTATCAGCGGAATAGAGAGAAGCCGAAGAAGCGGTTCCCGAAACGGTCATGATTTTGAATTCTCTTGGGCCAGACTATCTCCCGAGGGCTCGGAACGCGGCCAAGAATGGAATCGGAGCAATCCCGAAAAATCTTGAGGATGAATCGCGATGCGACACGTTTGCTGCCAGCAGCAGCGCGTTGTTTTTTGTCGCGGCTGTGCAGTGATTGGTGTCGAATGAGTTGCTATGAAAGCGAGGATTCCTGCCTTGGAGCGGCTCACCAGCTCCCAGCGCACGTTCATCCGGGAAATCACCGACCGGTCGACGTCGTACCAGACGGCGTTGTTGGAATTTGCCGAGCGCCACGGACTGGTTTTTCTCTTTGACCGGGCGTTGTGCGTGAAGCGTCTGGCCAATCCGGTGCACCAATGCACCCGGTGTCACCCCATTGAAAACCTCCAAGGGGGCGACGAAATCGGTCACCTCGTCCATTTCAAGGCTGCCACGGGTAAACCCGTTTTCTTCAGCCTCAGTCAGACTACTGGCGTTGATGCCGTTGCGTTGGATGCCACATGCCAGCCTTGGGGTCTTCACTGGAAACACGTCGGCAAGGCACCCATGAGTCCGGATATGGAAGCGGTTCTAATATCAAGCGAGCCCGTGCCGGTCACTTCGATTTGACCTGCAGGTGGGTTTCGAAGAACTCGATCAGCGCCCGTTCGGCTTTCTCAGCATCGGCACCGCGGAAGCCGTGGCCCGCGCCCTCCAGCGTCAGCAGTTGCACTTCCACGTTGCAGGCTTGCAGTCGGTCCCGCATCCAGACCGCTTGTTCGTACCCGACATATTTGTCTTCGGTTCCGTGCAGGAGGAGGGTGGGGGCTGCCTTGGGTGTAACCCAGTTCAAGGGACTCGACCACACGTGTTGTTGCTTCGCGGTCTCCAGGTTGCCGCCGAGAAAAAGGGGCAGAACTTCAGCGGCGTCTACGCTTTTGCCATAGGACTTGGTGAAATCACTGGGGCCGTATCGATTGACCACGCAAGTTACCGCGCTCGACTGTTCGGGGTGGCCGCCATCGCCCTCGAATTGGGCAATTCCCGCAGTGACTCCGAGGAATTGTGCCAAGTGCCCGCCAGCGGAGTCACCTGTCACACCGATGCGTTCGGGGTCGACATGGTATTGTGAGGCGTTCGCCCTGAGCCAACGCACCGCTGCCTTCACGTCATAAACAGCGGCGGGGAACTGATACTTGGGAGCCAGCCGGTAGGTGACCGTGGCAGCGAAGAAGCCCTTCTCCGCCAGTTTCATGCACAGGCCATCATATCCATCGCGCGTACCGGCCCGAAACCCACCACCGTGAATGCAAAGGATGGCCGGACTGGCCTTCTCTTGGTGCATGGGGCGGGCCAGATCCAGTTGGAGGTGTTGATCGTCCGGATTGGAGTATTCGATGCCCTTTTCAAACACCACTGACTTGGGAACCTGAGGTTCGGCGGCAAAGGCCGTTCCGATGATCGACCAAGCCAGAACCGCAAAAGGGCGAAGAGTGCGAGGCATGGCGTATTTCACGTCGAGGTTCTGGAGAGTCAAGCTCGACCGCCAAAACCTCCAGTATCGTTTTTTCCTAAAATCCCGTTGACAAAAACCTCATCCGCCATGAATCTCTATCAAGTCGATGGACTTAATGGTTTATCGACCGGCTGAGAGAGTTGATTCTCCTTTTTCAGTTGCTGATTGTTTGCCTCGCGAGAATCCAGCTCTACCCGACCTCGGGAGATCTACGAGCTGACCAGTCCCCTGGAGGTTCTCCCACCGTTCAAATTTGCGATCCCGCAGGGTCACCAGATTCCTTCGGTTTGTCTCCCGCCTAACGGCCTGACTCACCACCCGGAGGCTCTTCCCTGCCTGGCGCTGCCGGTCCCGCGGTATTTGACCGTGCCCGGGTAATGCCTGTCGCAAACCCAACCCTGAAATTTGAAAATGAAATGAAATTGCAACGCGCACTCCCGTCTGTCCGTCCTCGCGGTTTTACTTTGATCGAACTTTTGGTCGTCATCGCCATTATAGCGATCCTGGCCAGCCTGTTGTTGCCGTCGCTGGCCAAGGCGAAGCAAAAAGCCCAATCGACATCCTGCATATCCAACCTACGCCAGTGGGGTGTCATATGGAACCTATATTCGAACGAGAGCCAGGATAAGTTTCCCACCGGCCTCTCCGTCGGCTGGTCACGCGGCGAATGGCTCAACGCCCTGCAGGGGCTCTGGCGGGAAAAGGCCCAACTGCTGACCTGCCCGGTGGCCAAGCAGCGGCTCAAAACGGCCAATGGCACTTATGTGGAGCACGGCGGAATCAATACCGCCTACGTGATGGGCATTGGTGAGTACACGACCAATGAAGTCGCCAGCTACGCCCTCAACAATTGGGTATACGACGCACCCAGCGACATCCAGGGCCGGAAGATGTCGGACCATTGGCGGTCCTTCAGCCGCGTGGATGATGCGACCATCGTGCCCATCCAGGCGGACGGCATGTGGCGCGGAGGTGGACCCTGGTACGGAGACCGCACCACTTACTCTCCTTCCAACCGGCCGGGCGAATACTCCGACGAAACGGATTTTGCCGGTTACGAAATGCAGCACTTCGCCTTTGCGCGGCATGGCCGGGGAAACAATACGCTTTTCATGGATGGTTCGGCCCATTCCACCCGCACCCGGGACCTCTGGAAGTTGAAGTGGCACCGGGAATGGGACACCGAAGCCTGGGCCACCAAGGTGCAATTCCCAGCCTGGATCAAATAGTTAGCGCTCAATTCCCACTCACTTATCGGCTTTCACTATGAATAGACGCCTCTCCTTTTCCTGGGCTGTCCTGTTGGCAGTGTTGTGGCTGGGCTCGCGGCCCGCCCTCGCGGGATCCATCGGACGCCTGGTATACGACGACATCACCGGTTCCACGGTCGCCACCTTGACCAATGCCACCATTTTCCCGGATGGCCCGACGTTTCGTGAGCAATTGGATGACTTCACGCCCGCTCCCTCTGGGGCGCTCGCCGCCGGCTTGCAGGCCAAGGACACCCAGGGGAATAACTACGGATCGTTGATCCGTGGCTATCTGGAAGCGCCTGCCAGCGGTAGCTATGTCTTTTTCGTCGCCAGCGATGACGCCTCCGAGTTCTGGCTGAGCACGGATGTCTCGACGGCCAATCGTCAGCGTATCGCCTTCGAGTCCACCGGTGGCGCCCCCCTCTTCAGTGGGGCGCGCCTGTCCGAGCGCCGCTCCGCGCCGATCAACCTCGTGCGGGGCCAGAAATATTATTTGGAGATCCTGCATAAACAGGGCACGGGCTCCAGTTTCGTCAAGGCCGGATGGCAGCGACCCGATGGGGTGCAGGAAATCATTCCGACTCGCCATCTTTACCAGTTTCCGGTGGATCCCTACCTGGGTTCCTCCGATCCGAACCTGCCTCCAACCTTCAATTCCTATGGGTTGAACGGTGGTGACCTCCCGTCCGTGATCGCGGTCAACGAAGGCGCGGACCTCACCCTGGAACTCGACGTGGTGGCCGCTCAACCAGTGACCATTGAATGGCGGCGTGGCGGTGTGGTGATTCCTGGCGAAAATCTGTCGTTCCTGAAGTTAAGTGACGTTCCCGCCGCCTTTGACGGTGCGACAATCGAGGCTTCGGTGGTGAATGCCTATGGGACGTTGAAAACCACGACCGCACGGTTGGACGTCACGCCAGATACTACATCCCCAGCCATCGTTTCTGTGGATCCCAGGGGCAATCCGAATCGCCTGCGCGTGAACTACTCGGAGGCCGTAACGGGCACCACTGCCATCAATCTGGCGAATTACCGCCTGCAAGCACCGGGCGGAGCCGTCATTCCCATACTGTCGGCGACCTTGTCCGATGACGGAACCTTCGTTGACCTGTCGGGTATTTTCAATTTCGCCGTCAATGGTACTTATACTTTGACGGTTCAAGATATTAACGATCGGGCTACGACTCCGAATCGCCTATCCCCGAATCCCACCAGCCAATCTTTTGCCTTTGCCGGGCCATTTCTTGGGCCGATTGGTTTCGACGCGGCTCATCCGCTCCAGGATCTCACCGTCCTGGAAAACCGGACAGCCCGCTTTGAAGCCGTATTGACCGGCGCCAAGCCTTGGTTCTACCAGTGGAGCCAGGACGGCACTCCGATCCCGGGCGCTACGAATAGCGTCCTGGAGCTGGCCCACACTGGCGGTTTCCAAGTGGCTGTTAGCAATGAATTCAGTTCGGCGCTCAGCCCGGTGGTTCATTTGACGGTCAGCCCTGACACCAACGCGGCCCAACTAGTGGCAATCCGGGGCTTGGCAGGAGTCAACACGGTGACCCTTGGTTTTGACGAAGTATTGGATGCCACTTCGGTCACGAATATTGCGAACTACACGGTGGGATCCGTCCCGATCCTGAACGCGGCGTTGAGTGCGGACGGCCGCACCATAACCCTTTCCACCGGCCCGCTCCTGCGGGATGAAGTCTATCTCGTGTCGGTCATCGGGGTGAAGGATATGGCAGCGGCTCGCAACTCCTTCGCCGGTAGCGCGTCCTTCGTCGCCCAGGTGGACTATGTGGGGGAAGTGCTTGCCGATCATCCCGTGCGCTATTGGCGTTTTGACGAAACGAATGGAACGACGGCTGCGAGCTTGGCGACCGGGTTGGATCCGCTTTCCGGCGGTATTGTCACCTTGGAAAACGGCCCGGCAACAGGGGTGCCTAGTCTGGTGCCTAGCCTCCCCGACGATCTTGCCATTGAATTGGCGGCGATCGGCAGCCAACGGGTTCTGGTTCCCAATGGCTCGGACCTGAATGCCACCGCTGGACCTTGGTCGAAAAAATCCTTTGAGTTCTGGTTCAAGGCCAACTCTACCCCCGTGCCGGACACCACCGGGTTGGCGGCCACAGCGGGCATCTGGGAGCAGGGGGCAGCTACACGAAGCATCGCCGCCTACCTCTGGCGAGATCCTACCAAGCCCAGTCCCAACGAGGCGGAACTGGTGTTTCATGCCTTTAATAATGCTTCGGACGGCCCTGGCTCGCCGTTTGGTTTGACCACGGCGCCAGCGGTCTTCGTTCAGTACACAGTCAGCGTGGGCCAAGTCTATCACGTGGTCGCGGTGTTCGATGGCGACGCCACTGGAGTGACAGGCCACTTGATCCTCTACGTCGACGGCGTGGAGGTCGGCAGGGTAGGGGGCGTGGGGCAGATTTATAACCACACCGGCGACATCCAAATTGGGCGTGGCAATGGCGTCATCCATACCGGTGAAAACGGCGATTTCGGCTTCTTTGACGGCGTGTTGGACGAGGTGTCCGCCTATAACACTGCCTTGGACGCCGCGCGGGTTGCGGCCCACTTCCAGGCCGGCCAGGGTGGCTCCGGCGGGGGAGGCTCGGCGCTCGGAATCCGGCGTGTCGAGACTCGGGGCAATTCGAATCTCGTGCTCGCCACGTTCACTAAACCGGTGTCTGGCTCCAGCGCCGAAATCGTGGGCCACTATACCATCACGACGGCTTCGGGGACTGTGCTTCCGATCACCGATGCCAAATTGCTGCCCGGCGGACTGACGGTGCAATTGACCGGTGCCTTTAACTTCCAGGTGGGCACGACCAATACCTTGGTCGCCCGCGATATCACCGACCAAGAAGTCCCCGCGAATCTAATCAATCCGAATCCGTCGACCGGCTCCTTTGTCTTCGGTCCCAGCGGAGTGGTGGGAATCGGACCGGGGAGCGAATTGGGGAATCGCGTGGCGTTGGAGAACCAGATAGTGCGTTTCGCGGTCGAGGCGACGGGTACGCCGCCCTTCAGCTACCAGTGGTTTCGCAATGGCGTGAGCCTGGATGGCCAAAATACCCCGGAAATGCTCCTGACCGCCACCAGCGCGACGGTGGGTGACTATAGCGTGAAGGTCGCCAATGATTTTAGCCAGCTTACCACCACCCCATCGAAGCTCTCGTTGAACATCGATCTCACACCGCCGCGAGTCTTATCTCTTCGGGCTCTGGCTGGCTCCCTTAACGAGGTGCGGCTGGTTTTCGATGAGCCGGTGAACCTGGCCACAGCGACCAATCTTGCGACGTATCAGATCGCGTCGGCGACTGTGCTGTCGGCAACAGTGGATCCCACCGGCACGGGAGTGACGCTGCACACATCGGCTTTGACCAATGCCCAAGCCTACGTGTTGACCATCGCCGGGCTGAAAGATATCGCCACGGCGGGTAATATATTGAACACGCAGGTGACGTTCAATGCCGCCACAAGTTATGCCGACGAAGTCCTGGCGGACCACCCGGTCAGATATTGGCGCTTTGAGGAGACCAACGGCACGAAAGCCCCAACCTTGACCGCCAGCCTCGACGCACTGGGCACCTCGGCTGCGACTTATGTCAACTCGCCCCAACTGGCCGTTCCCGGTTTGGTACCCAACCTGGTGGACTCCTTTGCGGTCGATTTGACGGCGACGAACAGCCAACGACTCACGGTGCCCAACGGCTCCGATCTCAACGCCAATGTGGGTCCATGGGCCAAAAAGACGATCCAGTTCTGGTTCCGCGCCGCGAGTGTGCCCGCTCCCGATAAGACCGGCCTCGCCGCCACGGCGGGACTTTGGGAACAGGGCGCGGCTTCCCGGAGCATTGCGGTATATCTATGGCGCGATCCCGCCAATCCCAATCCTGACGAGGCGGCCTTGGTCTTCAATGCCCTGAATAACGTCGCGACGGATGGCGTGGGTGCGCCCTATGGCCCGCCGGGCGGACCGGCGATCTTCGTCCAGCACACCGTTCGGGTCGGCGAGACTTATCACGTGGTCGCCGTCTTTGACGGGGATGCCACGGGCCTGACCGGAAATCTCATCCTCTATGTCAATGGGGTTGAAGTCGGCCGTGCGCCGGGCATCGGGCGGATTTTCAACCACACCGGTGATGTCCAAATCGGCCGCGGCAATGGCTTGATCCACCTGAACATCAACGGCGACTTTGGCTTCTTTGACGGCGTGATCGACGAGGTATCGGTTTACAATACCGCCCTTAGTGGTGCCCGCGTGAGCCAGCTATATCAGGCGGCTCTCAGTATCCCGCCTGCGAGTTCCAATACGGGCTCGAAAATCACCGACGCCCGGATCGTGAGCGGTCAAATCGTCATCACGTGGGAGGGGCCGGGACGCCTCGGAGCCTCAACCTCCGTGTCCGGTCCCTTCGACCCGGTGGGCGATTCCGCCAATCCGCATTCGGAACCCGTCGTCATCTCAGGCCAACGGTATTTCAAAATCATACCCCAATAACTTGATCGCACGCCGCTCGCGGCATTCCGGGTCCAGCCGGTTTGCCGCGGGCCATCCCTGTAGCCACAGATTTGCTTCCCTGAATCTCTTGGAATCCCTGCATGAAATCTCTGTTTAAGAATCCCCCTGGCTCCGTTGCTCCATTCCATTGGAATAGTGCCACCGCCCGACCACGGCCCCACCGGCTTCTAGGTTATATCGTCAGCCTCGCCTTGACGGCGGCCGGGCAGGCCGCCGTGTCCACGGCCCAGTCGTTTCCCGAACCGTCTGACGCCCAGCTTGAGTTCTTCGAGAAAAAGGTCCGGCCGATCTTTGCCAATCATTGCTACGGCTGCCACGCGGCGGATACGAAGGCGGCGGGAGGCTTGCGCGTGGATGATCGGAACGGCATCTATGAAGGTGGCGACGCCGGTCCCGGCATCGTCCCCGGAGATCCGGGCAAGAGCTTCGTCCTCAAGCGCGTACTGCATGAAGATCCCAAGCGACGCATGCCCCGCGACAGTGATCCGCTGTCGGCTTCGGAAATCGCGGATCTAACCGCCTGGGTCAAGGATGGCGCGCCTTGGCCGCGTGAGAAGATCCCGTCTTCTTTGGGTCGCGTGAAGGTCGAATACGCCCAACTGCGCACCAACCACTGGGCTTGGCAACCGTTGACCCACCCGAAGGTTCCGGCTGTGGCTTCGACCAAGTGGCCGCGTACCGATATCGACCGTTTTGTGGTGGTGGGCTGGGAAAAGAAGCAACTGCGGCCCGTAGCTGATGCCGATGCGCTGACGCTGGTCCGCCGCGTGACGTTTGATCTAACAGGATTGCCTCCAACCCCAGCCGAGATCGATGCCTTCCAGAAGGACTCTTCACCCCAGGCCTTCGAACATCTAGTTGATCGCCTGCTTGCTTCACCGGGTTTTGGCGAACGGTGGGGACGAAGCTGGCTCGATGTCGCACGCTACGGCGAATCGACCGGACCGTCCCGGAATATACCTTACCCCCACGCCTGGAAGTATCGTGATTATGTGATTGATGCCGTGAACCGGGACGTTCCCTTTGACCGTTTCATCCAGGAGCAAATCGCCGGCGATTTACTTCCTGCGAAGTCCAACGAGGAGCGCCATCGGCTCCAGACTGCCACCGGATTCCTGGCTTTGGGCGTCAAGGACGTAAACCAGAGATTCAAAGTGCGTTTCGTCATGGACAACGTCGCGGAGCAGGTCGACACGGTCACGCGGTCTGTCCTGGGGCTCACCGTGGGTTGCGCCCGCTGCCACGACCATAAGTTCGAACCCATCCCCATCACCGATTACTACGCGCTGGCTGGTATATTCACCAGCACCGACGATTGCGCCGGAGTGCGTAACAAGATGGGCGGCGGCGGCCTGGATTATTATGATCCGAAAAAGCTCGTGGTGCTGGAAGGAAACATCCCCGAGGCGCCGAAAGACCAGGTCGCGAAGCTGGAAACCGAAGTTGCCGAAGCCAAGAAGGCGTGGGACGCCATTCGTGGTACCCCGGAAGGTTTGAAGCCGGCCGCCGATGGGCGGCCCACGCAGCGGCCTTTCCGATTGAAGTATGAGAAAGCTCAGGGCGAACTCCTGGCTCTTACCGATCCTGCTTCACGCGGCTTTGCCGTCCATGGGGTTCGCGATGCCCAGAAGGTGGGCGATACCGAGGTGCGTATTCGTGGAGAAGCGGAACGTCTGGGACCGACCGCTCCCCGGGGATTCTTGACGGCCTTCAGCGTGCCGGAAGTCCCCGCCATCAATCCCAATCAAAGCGGCCGCCTGGAATTGGCCCAGTGGATGACCAGTCCCCATAACCCACTCACCCCCCGGGTCATCGTAAACCGCGTCTGGGCCCATCTTTTCAGCCAGGGCATCGTTACGACGGTGGACAATTTCGGGGTCAAGGGTGATGTCCCGTCGCATCCCGAATTGTTGGACTATTTAGCGTCCAACTTCATCGACCAGGGGTGGTCGATCAAAAAGCTGGTGCGCAATATCGTCCTGTCCCGGACTTACCAATTGGGTTCGGAAGCAACCGAGGCCCAGCGGGCTGTCGATCCGGCCAATCGGTTGGTATGGCGCCATTCACCCCGGCGGTTGGAGGCGGAAGAGGTGCGGGATGCCATTCTCGCCGCCTCGGGAAAGTTGCAGCCCGCACCCCCCAAGGGTTCGCCAGCAATGGCGCTGAAGATGATCGAGATGCGCGACAACGGCGCCGAAGCCCGCACTATCCGCGAGCAGGCGAACAGCGCTTTGTATCGGAGTATCTATCTGCCGCTGCTGCGTGGCGTTACTCCTGGCACCCTGGAACCGTTCGATCCGGTGGAGCAGGGCCTGGTGACCGGTCAACGCGAATCGACGACGGTGCCCACCCAATCGCTCTATTTGCTCAATTCGGCCTTTGTCTTGAAACAATCGCTGGCCCTGTCCGAACGGGTGCTGGCAGAGCCAGGACTGTCCGATGCCCAGCGAATTCAACGCGCGTATCTACTCGCTTTGGATCGGCCGGCGAAGAAACAGGAAGTCAGCCGGGCCTTGAAATATCTGGCCGATTTTATCCGGACTTATCCGGTCAACGATGCCCCTGCGCCCGTGACGCTGGCCAGCGTGGCGACGGATCGAACCCGGGACGGCGACGGCGACAAAGCCGCCGCCGTCAACCCCGACGATATCGACCGCACCGACCTGATCCCGGTGGAAGACAAACCCGCCTTCTGGGATGCCCGTGTGGCCGCGTGGTCGAATTTCACCCAGGCCTTGTTTGCCTCGGCTGAGTTCCGTTTTGTCCGCTGAACCCTCCTTGAAACGTCCCATTGAAATAGCATAGTTATGTCGAATCGATTCCAACATCCTTCGCTCCTGTCGCGCCGCGCACTCCTGCGCTCCGCCGGGGCTGGCTTCGGTTATCTCGCCCTGGGCGGATTGCTCGGGCAGGACGCCCTGAAAGCCGCCGCCGCCACCGGCCAGTCCCGGCCCCAGCCACTCGCGCCGAAAGCCCCACCGCTTCCGGCGCGGGCCAAGCGCATCATCTTTATCTTCATGGAAGGCGCCATGTCGCAGCATGACACCTTCGACTATAAGCCCCAGCTCGACAAAAACGACGGCAAGTCCGGGCCCGGGGGCGGCACGCTCACGGCCTCGAAGTTCAAGTTCAAGCAATACGGCCAGACCGGCTCGTGGTTCTCCGAACTATTGCCCAATATCGCCACCCACGCCGACGAGCTGACCTGGTTGCGCGGACTCCATACCGATACCCCGGCGCATCCCCAGGCGGTGGTCCAACTGCACACGGGCAGCGCCAATGCCGCCCTTACGCGTCCCAGCATGGGCGCGTGGTTTCTATATGGCCTGGGCAGCGAAAACCAGGACTTGCCGGGTTATATTACCATCAATCCGCCCCCCAATTTCGGTGGCGCGGTGAACTATGGCAGTGCGTTTCTCCCCGCCCATTACCAGGGGACACGCATCACCGACCAGGGTTTCCTCCCCAATATCAAGGCCGCATCCTCGGGTGCGCTGCAGCGTAAACAGATCGACTTCATCCAGGCGATGAACCGCGAATTCGCCGCGACCAAGGGCGCCCCGGATCCTGTGGACGGCATCATCGAGTCCTATGAACTCGGGTTCCGCATGCAGGGAAAGGTGCCCGAACTGCTCGACATCTCGAAGGAGCCGCAACACGTCCTAGACGCCTACGGTGTGAAGCCGGGGCCCGCCGGATCATTCGCGCGCCAGTGTCTTATGGCCCGTCGGCTGAGTGAAGCCGGAGTTCGTTTCGTGGAGATCTGCCAGTCCGGCTGGGATCACCACAACAACCTGCACAAAGGCCTCATCGATCGTTGCGGTTCCATCGACAAGCCCACCTCAGCGCTCCTCACTGACCTCCGCCAGCGCGGTCTCTTGGATGACACCTTGGTGTTGTTCGGCTCCGAATTCGGCCGCCTCCCCACCTCCCAGGGCGTCGATGGCCGGGACCACAACATCACGGGCTACTCGATGTTCCTGACTGGTGCCGGCGTAAAGCCTGGCTTCAGCTATGGTGGCACCGACGAATACGGCATTAAAGCGGTCGAAGGTCGCATGCACACCAACGATCTCCACGCCACCATTCTGGCCTTGATGGGTTTGGACCACGAAAAACTCACCTACCGTTACGCCGGTCGCGACTTCCGCCTCACCGACGTCGCCGGGGAGGTGAACCGGGAGATTTTCGCCTAGCCCGTTCGTGCAACCAAATCAGCCCCCGCCCGGCCAGCCTCCAACTGGCCCGGCTTCGCTTCTACGATAGGCAGTAGGGATCAATTGAAGCGCAGCGCCTTCCTTCGCCCCCTTGGGGAGAAGGAGGCCGCAGGCAGGAGACCGGATGAGGGGGCACCCGTGGCGCTAATCATTTTTGCCCACCAAGAAGCGCTACTCCCCCACCGGTTGAGCGGGCTACCGGCTGGGCGGCAGCCAAGTGGCCCTTTCAAAAACAGGGGAATCCATCCGCTCAAAGACAATATCCATCTGCCATAGGGCTCCATCGTCTCGATAGAGTTCATCAAACATGTCGACCGGACGATACCCGCGGGATTCCATCCACGAACACATGGCCCAAAACGACAGGCAAGGGAGCGGCGTGGAAAAATTATAACATTCGATGATCAGGATGGTGGTGTCTTGCAGCGTTTTTAGCGCCCCTTCCAGAATCGGCACTTCGACCCCGTGGGTGTCCAGCTTGATAAGGTAAGGCCCGGGAAGTTGAAGGCGCTCCACTTCGGAATCGATGGACGTGACCTCAATGGGAGAGTATTTCGGGGTTAGCTGGGTGGGATGCAAATGCCCGCCCAAAGGATCGGTTGAATTGAACCACAATCGTCCCGGGGCGCTTCCGCAAGCCTTTATCTGGTAGGACCATTGCCGTTTGGCGCATAAGGGCCGCAAGTCTTTTTCCCACGCCTGCCGGGCCTCGATCAGGTGATGACGGTGGCCGGCCTGTCTGGACGCAAACTGGACCGACCAGCGGCCATCGCTCGCGCCAACGTCGATGACCGTCGTGATTTTGGTGCCTCGCCTCTTAAGCCTCTCCAACATCCCGACATACGTTGATTGCTGGGTGGTGCGATGGATTTCCAGGCCGACGGGGGCGAGGGCCTTATTGATTATATTGCTCATACAATGGGGGGAATGCAATCCCGGTTGATACTTGCCAAAGGCGTCCCGGGTAAACAATCAGGTGTCCACCGTATAAGTGCGGTCCTTGGTGCTTGGCTGCATCGCGCACTGGAAGATTGAAAAGTGGGCAAGGTGCAAGCTTGCCTGGCGACAACACACTTGGAAAAACCGTGCGTTTGGCCCGATTCATCGACGCGACGAGGCCCGGATTGGTTTGTACGCACCTGACTCCGTAGAGGCTTCCCAATCCCGCACAGAAAACGGAATAAAAAAGGCCGGAGCGATCTTCGCTCCGGCCGTGATTACTGAGGCGGACTCCACTGGCCTACGGTTGGATCAGCAAGCGGAAGTAGCCTTGGAGTCCGTCCGGCGTGTACGTGTAAGGTGAGGTGGCCGCAGGCAGGTTCGTAAAAGTCCCATTCACGGCAGGGGAGAACTGCAGGGCACCCGCTGCCCAGCTCAGGACAACCTTGTCGCCCGATTGCTGGATCGATATCCTCGGCGAGTTCAGGTAATGGGCCAGGATCTTGGCCGCCGGGAGCGAATAGTTATAGACGGCGGTGTCGTCCACCGTGCCGCTGAAGGGATTGAACGCGCCGTCGGTCCGCTTCCCGATGACAAAATCTCCACCTTCCACCGTGGTATCACCGTTGATGCCGTTCTGGATGAAGCCAGAGCCGGGAACGGGGAAGGAACCGCGGGCTTCGCCGTTGATATACACCGTGAAGGCGGCGGCATCCTTGGTGACCACCAGGTGGTACCACTTGCCCGGCACGAGCACGTTGTTGTTCGCCGGGTCGTTGGGCCCTTCGATGATGAACTGGTTGCCAGGCTGGGGCACAAAGGCAATGGTCCCGTTGGGCTGCTGGTAAATATACCACCCGTGATAGGGATTGGGGAACAGGTTGTACTCGGACGAAAGGATGACGCGATAGTCGCCGCCATCCGCGCCCAGCGATGCCGGGCTGAACCACGTCTCGACTGCCCAATCCCCGTCCGGGTTCAACTCGAGGGCATACGGAACCTTCACGGTGGCTCCGCTGCTGATCCCCAGCGCGGTATCGGAATCATTCGGGATTCCCGTAGGCACCTGGTAACTGAAAACACCGCCGCCGTCAGCGGTGTCGAAGAAAGTGCCGTCGAAGCTTCCGGCGGTGTCCACGGCTGCCGCGCTGTCGGCGGCACCATCCAGGCGCCAGTAAGCCACCGGATGGTCTGCCGCAACGAGCAGCGAATAAGGCGTGGAAGGCGCGGTGGCGGCACGCGGATGCACGTTCAGCGTTGCCGTCAGGTTGGTGGAGACAAAGGGGTTGGTAAGGGTCACCGCATAAGTCGCCCCGTCGTCAGCCAATGAGACGCCCGGCAGCCATAGCGTGGCGTTGGTTTCGCCGCTTAAGGGTGTCGAGTTTTTGGACCACCGGTACGAGATCGGCCCGGCGCCTGTGACTCCCACCCGGAACGCGGCGTAACTTCCCTCATTTCGCGCGATGGAGAAGGGTGCCCCGAGAATATTCAGGTTGGTGAGTACGGTGAGCGTGACCGGTCCGGCGTTGGCCGAACCAATGCTGTTGGTGACGGTCAGGGAGAAGGTCGCGCCGTCGTCGCCTGGATAAGCCGCCTGGAAGGAGTAGCTGCTGTTGGTGGCGCCGGGAATGGGATCTCCGGCCCGTTTCCATTGATAGGACAGGGGAGCCGTGCCGCTAACCACACTGCTGAAGGTTACCGTGAACCCGGCGTAGTTGGTCAGCGAGGCGGGTTCCTGAAGGAAAACGGGGGGCGTGGCCACCGCCCGGAAGGAATTCGTGCCTTCGGCGTAGTGGGCGGCGATATCCGCCGACGAGAGGACATTGGTATAAAAGGCGACTTCGTCCACCCCGCCTGCGAACGGTAGAAAACCCGTATTATCGCCGGCCCCGATCTGGGCATTGTATTGGGGATTCGACAGGTAGCCGGCAATCCCGCCCTGGCTGCCTACCTGCACGCCATTCACATAAAAAACGGCGGTGGAACCATCAAAGGTGGCAGCGAGGTAGTACCACTTGGTTAATTCAATAGTGACACCTGAACCTAGGAACGCACCATTCTTGAGGTTGAAATTCCAACTGCTGCTCGGTCCTGGCGTTTGGTAGAAATTCCAGCCCGAGGCATTGCCGTAAGCGCCCGTACTATAGGCGCCGAAATTGGATAGCGGCACGGAATAATCCGAGGGCTGGGTGGTGGGTTCCGCCCAGCACTCCACCGAGAACGGCCCTCCATGAAGGCCATCGGGCAAGGTGGGACTCATGTCCGGTTGATAGGGAAGATCCACGAAGCTGGTCGGCGTGGAGATCTTGAACAAGGCCGAATTGATATCGATGCCCGGCTGGCCCAGTTGCGGATAGGTCACTGACAAGGGATCCTGTCCGTAGACGTAAGTGCCGTCGAAATGGTTGTCGGTGGAATCCACCGCGGTGACGGCATCGGCTGCCTCCTCCAGGCGATAATAAGCGACCGGATGGCTGGTTAGGATAAGGTCCGGGTAGGATGCCTGGGCGCCCGAGGCTCCCATGAGTAGCGCCGCGGCCAGCAGAACCGGGCCGACAGCGGGATTTTGGGGTTTGTTGGAGTTTTTCATGCGAATAGTCGGGACAGAGCCTGGGGAAAGCATTGTTTCGTGGAGTTGGTTTGGCTCAATGCAACAACCGGCCAGTCCCGCTTTGAAGCGTACCACCCGCTAAACGTTGCTTGGTCTCGGAAGGAAAGTCCAAGGCCAGCAGCGAATGTTTGGAAGTCGCCGTCGCGGCGATGGTGCCCGCCCTTTTCGACTAAAGTCAACCATGCCGGGGCCGCCGGTGGCTGGTGCTGTCCGGTGGGGGACCGGCGCATAAAGGGAACCATGTGCCAGTGCAAAAAGGGAAATGCCCAATACAGAACATCTACTACCGGGGGTGCAATAATCTCAGAGCTTTTGTTGTATGAAAGGGTTTCAAATCTCAGGACGCTCAGGTTCCCACATCACTCTTATATTCGACATGGGCATCCAAGAATCCTGAGAAATTGCAAGTCACGCAAGCGGCGGAAGTGCCGGATCGTCCCATGAAAGGTCTTCCATTTCAAAGGAATCCAGAAACGGAACCATTCGCCTTACTTCAATGTGTGGATGGTTCATCCTGAGAGACAGTACTCGCTGAAGGTCGCTTGAGGCGACCATCCAGCCAACAAACACTTTTCGAACGGTGCTCATCGCAACAGGAATGTAGTGTCTTTTGGTTTTCGTATCCCAGGGGAGAGCCCGTAGTGGCATCACCAGCCTCCATTCTCGTTCGTAGCGCCATTCAGCACTCTTGGTGGCCAGGATTTGCTCGTCCGGAGAAGAGACGACACATGGCCGTTTGTCAGAATATTCTACTTTCAAAAACAGTGCTTTGAGAAAATCGGCTCGGCGGTCAAACTCAATTGCGAACCCCCGATGGCTATCCGAATAATGCGACCACATAAGATTGTTCCTGTGAGTCTCAGAAAAGCAAACGACCCCAAATTCCTTCGAGAATTCCCGCCTCCAACCCATCGGATAGTCAAACCTAGTTTTGTCCATGACCCTCGCCGTAACCGATGGATCTTCAGGAATTGGCGCACGCCCTGGCGGATTGTGGAAAGCCTCCAGACGTTGCCGAGCGAGACCGTCGTATTTCGGACAGCAATCTAGAGGGTCATTGAAATGCGAAACCGCCGCGACAAGGAGCTTTGATTCGTCCAAGAACTGTTCGCCCGTGACGCCCTTGAAACTTAAGAAACGACAAACGGTAGAGTCTTCTTCGTTCACGCTGAAAGGTATTACCGATCACAAAGGTCCTGACAACTAGAACGGCGCAAAAGCAACGTTATCGATACTGCGTTTCGCTCGCGTTTACGCTAACAACCTGCGACGGGATGCTTCTGGTATAGACTTTTTAGACTGAAGAACGTTCTTCCTTAGCCCTGAAACGCTAATTGCCATTTCGGCGGAAAACATGGCTTCCTTCACTTGTCCGTTCATCAGAGCTGATGGAAATTGCGGGGTGAACGAGGTGTCTCGGAAGCGAATGGAAGCTAGAACGAGGAAACGATGTACTTGCCGGATCCCGCGATTCCCGCCAAGCTTCAGAAATCCAAGTAGAAAAATAAGGAATGGTGCCCCGGCTAGGATTTGAATCTTCCGTCATGCAGCCCTCCGGGGGCTGTCGTTAAGGTGGGAACCGCTGGGTTTTCCTTCGGAATAGAAGGTTTTTCTGTCTGGAATCTTCGAAAGAGCGTCGATTTTGTGGACTAGCAGGGGGATTTCCCGTTCTGGCGGGGAGGATTCGGCAAGATCGACCAGGGCGGAGACAGCCCGGTCTACAAATTGATTCCCCGAACAATCGAGCAATTTGGCGTATTTCGCAATCTTCTCGGCTGTCGGGGTAGACACCGTGAAAGTCTTGTTCACGGACTGCAAGACGCTGCAAATAGC
>DATJII010000081.1:0-24514 GCA_035493435.1 Candidatus Limnocylindria bacterium
TCCGACCCTGGCGGGCGAACTGATCGACCTGACGACCGCAGCCCCCATTGAACTGGGCACCAACTGGACCGTTGCTGCGAATACCTACCTGCAACCCCAAGCCGCCCGTGACACGGATATCCCGGATATCGGCTACCATGCGTACCCCTGCGACTACATCGTTAAGGGCATCACGATCAACGCGTCGAAGCGGCTGGGCTTTAACAACGGCGTAGCGGTCGGCTTTTATAGCACCACCGGCATTTCATTCTCGTCGAGCGGCACTCCAAGCTTCGTGAGTGCTGGTCTGCCGGAGAGCATGAACCACCTGTTTTCGGTCAATGCGGTGTTCGAGCAGCCCCAAGCGTGGTTGACCAGTCCCACGGTCACGTTTCTTTCGCCACCTGCCATCGCCAGTCCGGGCACTGGGGCAACGCACAGCCTTCGCTTCACCGAAGTGGATGGCGGCACCCTCTACCCAATATTCGCTAGCGGGAACATTTCGGTCCAGGACTGTGCGCTCAAGGGAGTTACCTGGACCTACAACAGTTACTCGGGCACTGCCGATGGGGCGACCAACACGATTCGCAACACTCTCTTTGAGCGTTGTTCGGTGGATTGGACTCAAGGGTATGTCGGCACGGGGTATTACCTCGGGATAACCCTGCAGAACAATCTCTTCAGCCGCACGTCGGTGGCGTTGACCCATTACGGCGACGGTTGCGGGCTCTGGTCGGCCTACGACAATCTTTTCGATACCTGCGCCACCGTCAGCCTGACCGAGTACGGCACGAACAACTTCACCGCTTTCGGCTACAACGGCTACATCAGCACCACCCGCTTCCTGAGTGGCACCGGGGACAAGACAGGCCTTTTGCGGGATTTCATTTCTGGACCGTTGGGCGACTACTACTACCCGACCAATTCGACGGCCAACAGCCTTTCAACCCTGATCAACGGCGACAACTACCGCGCACCGGGAGCAACCGGAGTGGGTCTCTACCAGTACACCACGACGCTCGACCAAGCCAAGGACGCGGCCACCCAGCTAGATATCGGTATGCATTATGTGGCGTTTGAGAACCATCGGGCATCGGTGGAATTCAGCGGCACCCAGGGTAACAACAACTGGTACTACTATCGCTCCACGACCCCTCAAGGCAGCACTCTCGCCTTGTTGACCTCCTACAGCACCTTGGGCAGCGGGTTGACCTGGTGGGATTCGAGCCTGCCGGGCAACGATACCTACACCTGGGTCTATGCCGCCGGGCAACATCCGGGAGTGAACTACGACAGCGTGCGGCTTTGGCAGTCCCCATTGGCCAGCAAGATGAGCGTTTGGAGTACCGCCACAGCTTCGTCTACCGGGGACGGTGTCCGGCTCCACATGAGCCGGGGAACGGTGGCCCTGTCGTCTTGGGTGACCCTGCCGACGACAACCAGCACCACTTTGAATGCCCAAACGTATATCCAAACGGGGGATGCGTTGTCATTCCAGCTCAACATGAACGGCAGCAACGCCACGGATGCTACTGCCTGGAATCCTCTGGTGGTGGTGCACCGTGGTGTTGATAGCGATGGCGACGGCCTTCCCGATTGGTTCGAAGACACCAACGGCGATGGCACGGTCAATAGTAATGATGGGACGACGGATTTCGATAACGACGGCATCATCGACCGTTTGGATGCCAAGCCTTTCGATCCCACGGTCTCCACCTTCCAGATCACCATCGACCGTCCCGCCAACGGCAGCACCCTGAACTAAGTTCAACCCTTTTTCCTTCCGCCCATGAAACTCCGTACTTTCCTTTGCAGCGCAGGCAAAGTGTGCAGTGAGGTTTCGTCTCTCACGAAACAACTCATTGCCTCTGGACTGACAGTGTTCTGGTACTTTTTCGCGGCCATCTTGCCCGCTTTGGCGGCGACCACCACGAATCCCGAACTGATCGGTATCCCTACGCCCACCACCAGTATCCGCAACAACTTTGCCGGATGGCTTGGGTTTCAATTCCGGGTGGGAGACAAGCCTGTGTGGATCACCGATCTGGGACGCTGGGTTTATACCGGGAACACCGCGGGCCATGCGGTAAAAATCACCTATGCGTCGGACGATACCGACGTCCCGGGAGCCGGCGTTACCATTTACACCTCGGGAGCCACCACCAACCAATTCCTCTACGTGGCATTGTCCGCCCCCGTGCAGTTGCAACCCAATACCACGTACAACCTGATATGCCAGGAATCCAACGGGGGAGACCGGTGGTATGATTACATGACGACACTGGTTCCCAACCCCGCCATCCGTGTTTTGAGCAGCGTTTATGGGGCATCCAGTGCGGTGGCCAAGATAGGGGATCCCGATAGCACTTATATTCCCCTGAACATGAAGGCCCTGGTGCCCGCCGTGGGGCCCCGGACCGGACGCTTTCTGCGTGGGGCGAATGACAATCCAACCTATACTTCCTTCGTCATGCCGTTTAATCAACAAACTGGCATCGAAGTTCCTGCGCTCGATGGCGCCTTTTACGGGGTGAGCAACACGCTTTGGTTTACGCAGGTCCAGCGGGACGTCCGGCGGGAGATCAGCCAACGCGGACCCGGTGTGGTCACTCTAACCAATCTCACCGCAATTCCGGTCCAAAATCCTATTGCACTCTTCGGCGCTTCTCAGGGCGGTTCCACCCTTTACCCGGGATGGACCTATTCCTTCGGCCTCTATGCTGGCGGTTTGGACGAAAACAGCGCCAATGCGAATGCGCCCAAGATCGTAAAGATTTCGGCTTATCCAAAATCGTCGTTCACGCCCTCGGCGACGAATCTGACCACGGCCAACATCGTGTATTTGACCATGCCCCGTCGCAGTGTGAGCGGGGACTCCAATGCTTGGCAGTCTTTCATGGCCAATGGCAGTGCTGTGAGCCAGACCCTCTGTGGGCTTACCAGCTCGCTGGAGTTTGTTGACGGAGCGACCAACGCGGATATCACCATGCCTTGGGGGCTAAGTTGGTACACAGCAGGTTCACCCTTGGCGAATTTTCGGCTCACGGGTTTCAAGCTGAGCCATCAAGCCGCTGATGACGCCACCAATTACAATTTCGTGATCGAAGCCTTGGGTGCGGTGCAGACCAACAACACCACTGCCATCCCGCTCTGCACCAACAGTTCGGGCGCGTGGGCGTACTCGCCGATGTACACCTTGGACTACACACCCAAGCCCAAGTCCAACCTCACTTTCATCGATCAACCGCATTTTGAGACCCAGCCCCTGCCTCCTTTCTATCAGGGCAAATCGCCGGCGGAATTGGCCCAGATATCCATGGCCCAATCGAACCTGACCGCCATCTGGCTTTATACGAATTCGGCCTATCGGACCCTCAATAACAGTTCCGAGCTGCGGACCCATCCGGACTTGGACAAGCTGGTTACCGACCTGAACCGTGATCCCGTGGCCATTGCCAACTACGTGCAGAACGAGATTGGCTTGGTAGATCCCGTATCGGTGTCGGGACTAGGACAGGCGGATACCAATTCGCTCATTTGCGGGGGCGTCAATCGAGCCGCAGTGGGGGTCTATTGGGAAGGGCAGGGAACTCCCACGGAGCAATGCGGCCTTCTGATATACCTTTTGCGGAAAGCCGGATACGCTGCCGCCTTCGCGTGGCCCACCAATGCCAACGTCAAGATGCTCGACAGCCGAGTGGGCAACATGCTGAAGATGCAACTCAGCGGAGTCGACAACGCCTACGGGGATCCTGCGTTGCAGCCGGGACTCATCACGGTGAACTACCCCTGGGTGGTCTTGAATCTGACGAACAATCGCTGCATTCATCTCTTTCCCTGGCTGAAGGATAACGAAATAACCCAGGGTCTGAATGTCTGGGACTATCTGCCAAGCGCCTACAACTCGGGGGAAAAATGGGTGCGGAAATACATGGTGGGGGACACCAACATTTTGAACGGCGACCCGGAAAACAACCTGCCGCTCTATCTCCTGCCGAAGTTCATCAACGCTTCTATTGCTACCAGTGCTCCCGGTCTGTCCATCGACGATTTCGGAGTCAAGGTGCAGAACCGCAAACACTTTTACTCGCGTTGGGAGGATTTTCCCACGCCCACCCTGGTGACCAACCAGTCCCAGATCGCCATCGTGGACAACCTGTCGAACACGAATTTCACCTTTCTCAACCAGATTTTCGACACCTTCCAGCTCCAGATATTCCTTGGGAACACGCTCAAATGGGATCTTGGGGAAATGAAGATGGCCGACCTGCACAATCGGCGGTGGCTGATTCGTTCCAAGGGTTACTTTTTTGACGGCAGCGGCAATTACAAAAACTGGCTGGATATGGATCTTAGTCCCTACTACGACGGGATTACGAACGCCGACCACAGTTTCTCGGGCGATATTGCCGGACACCAAACCTGGTACCAAGATCTTGCTCTAAATCCTGCTCTTTATACCGACGTGAGCCATTTCCGGCTCTACACCATTTACCGCAAGCACCGTTGGTCCTGGTCGCCCCAACTGGGTTTCCTCAGTGCCCAGGAGAACACGCCTGATTATTTCGTCCAGGAGTTCAGTTGCGCGCAAAACACGGTCAATGTTTACACTGACTGGAGCGACGCCCGCAGCGAGTTTTCTTCATTGGTGTTCAATGTGGGCAAGGTTTCGACCCAGATGATGAAGGTGCATAGTGATGCCTATATCAAAGTCCAGCAGGCACGTGCGGCCGCCAACGGAACGAATCCCGCCTGGTACGACTATTGCGGTGCTGCCGCCAATGTGCTCGGAATGAATTATTATGAGAACAAGAGCCGTTTCGAGCCGCTTTGCGAACAATTGACGGGTGGGCGGATCCTTGGGCACTACGAAGTTGGGCTGGCCAAGATTTCCCCGCGGATTGTGAATGGAACGGCGCGCAACCAGGGAAACATTGATTTCCCGCTCTTTCCCACGGTGGTCATGGGGAACAACAGCTTTCGTCCCGATTCGCCGGAGACGGCGTTTTCCACCCGCGACGACTATCTCTGGCTGTTTTCTGCCAATTCGTCCGCCGCTGAGCACCATACCATTGAGAAGACGCTGCCCGGAGGATCGGCAATCTCGACCGTCCGCCTGCTACAACTGGCCCAGACGCGGGCCAATGCCAGTCCGGGATTGGCAGGTATTGTGGAACTGAACTCAAAGAACTACGTAGCTTTGGGGGCACAGACCAACGCCAATTGGAGCACGGTGGCCCTGAAGGATGTCGACGCGGCCATTTGGGGCAGCGTCACCGCCCGTTTTTCCGATTGGGATGCGGATTATGTCAAGATATTCCTTACTCCCGGGAAAGTGACGAATGAATCCTTGTCCTATATCGGCATGGGGGCGCTGGAACTGGGGAAGGAAGGGATGGGCGCTCTTATCGGAGGAAATGGCATCGCCAACGGCGGGGCTGGCGGTTTTATGGCCTCCTTCGGTCTCACTGCCTCTTCCGTGAACCTGAATTACAACATTGGGTCGACTGTTCTTGGTGGCCTGTGCTTTGTTAACACGGCGGTTGATACCGGCCTAGGGCGTGATATTTTCTCATGGAGCGAACTCGCCACTTTTGGAAGCACTACTTTTGACCTGTTTTCGAATTCAGTGAAGAGCTGGGCCGCCTCGGCCAGCTATTGGCTGGGCGATGCGTATAACAGCGCCAACGCGATCCTGCATTCCGAGGATCGCGGTTTCTTCGGTGAAAGCAGCTTCCTGAAGACCGCCTTCAACTTCGTGGCCGACCCGGTCAACGTGGTGACCGGCGAGTTTTACATCGACGACGCGGACCTCACCTTACCAGGCCCCTTGCCCATCGAATTGCGGCGGAACTACCTGAGTCAAAACGAGTCGGACGGCCCTCTTGGCTTCGGGTGGAAGTTGAACCTGACGCCCTACCTCTTCGCCACGACCAACACCAACAGTATCGTTCTGGTGATGGCCGCCAATCTGGACGGCTCCACCATCGCCTTTCGCAAGCAGGGCGATGGTACTTACAAACTTGATCCCCAGGACAACCCGTTGCTCACCAATGACAGCCGGGAAGGCAAGGGCGGGATCAAAAATTGGTTCAACGCGAAACTGGTCGCTTTTACGACCAACTCCACCGTTCCCGCGTTCCTGCTGACCGAGCCCAATGGAAGCATCCGGACTTACGTTCAGCGAACCGATTTTGCCATGAGCGGCTCGTCATCTCTCTCCCGGGTGCGCCCGTATCTTTCTACCTGGCAGGATACTCGGGGCAATCTGCTCACGTTCAATTTCGGGACCGACAACACCAAGACGGACTATGGGCAGGTCGCCCGGATCGAAAGCAGCAACGGCGATGCCTTGATGTTCCAGTACGACGCCTACAATCGCATCACCGAGGCATTCACGCGGGACGGACGGAGGGTGAAGTATGCTTATGACGAGCACGGCGATCTTCGCCAGGTGACATTGGCGGACGGTTCCACACGGGCCTACGAATACCAGCACGCGGACGCCAATCCTCCCATGATCTATTCCCTCGCCAGCAATTTCAACACGAACAGTTCGTCGACGAATCCGTGGCAATATTGGCTGCGATCTTCAGCGTTTGACTATTCCACGACGGATGGTCACGCCTTTTATAATTGCAAGGCAGGGTCCAATTGGAGCAGCACGCTTCCACAATCGCCTATGCTCTGGGGCGACACCTCGGCTGATTTCGTGGTTGGTCCCGGCATTTTCAAGACGGGGGCGGCACCCTCCACCGATGTTTATGGAAGCGAAGCTGCTTTTATCCCTCCCCGCACGGGCACGATCCGGATTACCGGCGATGTGACCGGCCCCACAAATTCCGCCACCACGTATCCGGCGTACGTTCGGATCTTCACGAGTATTTTCCTTCACTCAGACTGGATCCCGGTTCCCAAGGGCAGCCTGGTTCCTATGGGCATGACGTTGAGTGTCGACCCTGGCTGGGTTATTAGATTCGATATGGCTGCTTATCCCACCGGTTCGACGCCGGACTACATTCGCTGGAATCCCACGATTGTATATCTGGACGGTTTGACCAATTCCTCCACCCACCTCCTGACCCTGGAGACCAAGCCGGATGGGCGATTGCTGAAAAATATCTATGATGACAAACGCCGGGTGACCACCCAGTTGGCCACGGTGGGCTTGGACATGCAGCTCTATACCAATGCGACCTTCGTCTACACCCAGACGGTCGATAACACGAATATCGGGAGTTCGACGATCACCGGCAATACCGTGGTGACGGATATCCGAGGTAACGCCATCACGTACGGTTACGGCGCGAGCCTCATCACGAACATCACGGACGCACTGGGCACGACCAAGCAGGAATGGTATTCCAACACGGCCACCACGCCGGGTTACAAGCGCAGCTTGTTGCGTACGACGGACAAGCGGGGACTCGTGACCCAATACCTCTATGACCCAGCCGGAAACGTGACCAACACGCTCACCTACGTCACGAATACCGTTCCGGCGACGCTCAAGGCGGATCTGACTGGTGACGGTACCACGGTCGTCACGACCTCGGCGACGTACAATGCCAACAATCTGGTGACCTCCATCACCGATCCGTCCGGGAATTGGACCACCAACTATTATTCCGGCACGTTCCCGTATCTGCTGGCGAAGACCGTCCGCTACAGCGGGAGTACAACGTATTCGACAAATTCGTACAGCTACTATAGCACCAATTTAGTCTCTTCGGACGGGGTCAACACGTTCACCAACGCCGCCTACGGATTGCCTTTGCAGACCGTCCGTGCGGGGGCGGTCACTGACTTCACGCATGACACCCACGGTTATCTCGTCAAGGAGACTGCCTCTCCGACCTCGGATGACACCATTTCCACTGATCCGGTGGTTACGAAGAGCTACTTCTACAACCTGCGCGGCGAGTTAGTGGAGGCTGACCGCGCGAATGGGCGTAAGACGCTTCTGGGCTATGACGATGGCGGACGCCCCATTGCCAAGGAAGTGTACGACGAGACGGGCAAGGCGCTCACTCGCGAATACACCTACTACAACGATAATGGTGAAGTGGTGTGGGCGGATGGTTCCCGCAGCAACCCGGAGGACTACGTTTGGCGGGACTATGATGGTGCGGGGCATCTAAGTGCCCAAATTGTCTGGCGCAGCCAGGCCAAGGCTGACGGTACCGGTGTTGAGGCTACGAGCCAAAGCCAGTTCGCGACCACGCTCCATTACTTCGATGGCTTCGGCAACGAGACCAATAGCGTCAATGCTCTCGGTCACACGGTGGCGATGCAGTATGACGCCCTCGGACAGATGACGAACCAGATCGTCTTTGACGC
This sequence comes from Candidatus Limnocylindria bacterium, assembly GCA_035493435.1. Taxonomy (GTDB): domain Bacteria; phylum Verrucomicrobiota; class Verrucomicrobiia; order Limisphaerales; family UBA9464; genus DATJII01. Next base: position 8,320 of record DATJII010000081.1, read on the forward strand.
CACGTCCGGCAGCCTGGTGGCCTTGGCCACCAACAGGATGGTCTATGAGCCCGGCGGGCAGGTGTCAGCGAGTTACAGCCCCATCGGCGGGTTCACGACCAATATTTACAACGTGTTGGGCAAACTGGTGGAACGGCGCAACCCGGATGGCTCGACCAACCTGTGGACGTTCTATTCGGATGGGCGTCCGAAGAAGGAGATCCAGGCCAATGGCAGCTATTGGCTGACCACCTATAACGACCCGGCCCGTACGGTTACGCGGACCTTCTACGACCTGAATAACACTTCGCTGGCGGTCGAAACCAAGGTGACGGACGGACGGGGCAATGTCATCAGCACCACGGACGCCAACGGAAATGTCTTCACGACCCAGTACGATGGCTTGGACCGGGTGAAATTCACCCGAGGTCCCGTATTCGACGGCGCAGCAGGGCACTACCAGTCAACAACCTACACCTACGACAATTCCGAAGCCTTGGTGACCCAGACGAATGCCAAGGGTGAAAAACAGGTCACTGCGAAGGACGCTGCAGGACGGACGCTCAGCTTGACAGTGATCGATGCCAACAGCTATACGAATCGGTTCACCCGGAACATCTACTCGTTGGACAACAACAGTGTCACGACGATTGCCGGGTTGGGGACAGGTTCGCTGACCAACACGACTTACACGGACACCCAGGGGCAGACGGTATTAACGATACCTGGAATTCCCAGCGAGTATCGAATCACGACCTATGATCCTGCAGGTCGGCTCGTGGCTTCCCGGGACGAACTGGGGCAGGTGACGACCCATGCTTATGATGGCTTGGGCCGTGAAATCAAGACGACCCAGCCGGATGGCGCGATCAGCACCCGGATTTACGATTCGGCCGGCAATCTGGCCACGAACGTTTTCCCGAACGGGATGAAGGCGGTGAGCTTGTTCGATGCGTCTGGTCGGGTGTTCACGAACCAGCTCATCAGTTCGAGTGGCACAGTGACCCGCCAGACGACGAACACGTATTACACTAGTGGAGCGATAGGCAAATTGGCCACGATGACGGACGCGCGTGGCAATGTGCATACCTACAGTTATGACGCCTTCTTGCGGGTAACCAACCAAGTGGATGGCACGTTGTCGCTGGCCTATCAGTACGATGCCTTGGGACAGCCCTTACTGGTCCAGCAGACGATCGGCTCCCAGGTGGTACGGGTGGAACGGTCGTACAGTCCTTACGGCAAGACCTTGCAAGAAACCGTTAAGGAGAATGGCACGGTGTTTTCCAGCTTGGCACAGAATTGGGACAATACCGGGCGACGTATCGAACTCTACAACGCCGCTTCCTGGCTCACGCAGGGTTCCGGTAACGGGGACGACATCACCTTTGCCTGGCAGGCGGATGGGATGCTGTCCCAGACGACCGTGGGCAGCCTGACTTCACTCTACGGCTACGATTTGGCAGGACAACTCGGGGGACGCATCTCGCCTTGGCGCACGTGGTCGGCCTATACTCGCGATGCCCGGGGGCGCCTGCTCTACTCAACCACTCAAGTCGGTGCTGGCACTCCGATGACCGAAACCTTAACTTGGCGAGCAGATAGTAAAATGGCTACGTACAGCGCCAGCCGCAGTGGGACCGGATCGTGGAGCGATTCGCGCACGTTCAGCTACAACAATCGTGGTCAACTGACCGGCGAGAGCTTTACTCCTCCCGGCCTGTCTGCAAGCTCGCTCACTTACGGGTACGATTCGGCAAAGTTAGGCGTCCGCATATCCGCTGCACAAGCGGGCGGTCTGAACAACGATTGGGACGCGCCCGCTGGACAGCCCGATGGCTTTGGCCGTCTTACCAGTGAAAACTCGGCGATGAGCCAGTGGTTCTTTACGGCCCGTGGCAAAGCGGCGGGGGCGCTATCAGTCGGTCTTACCCTGGACGGCACGAGTCAAACCGTAGGCTACAACCCGCTGGGAACCGACGGGCTCTGGCAATCGTCCCTGAGCTTCGGCAGCGGAAGCCACACCCTGATCGCCACGGCCACCCATCCCATCGGGGCGGGGACGAACTATCTCGCTAAGGCGACCAACACCTTTACTGCCTCCGGCACCGGCACGATTAGCGTGAGCTACGATGGGATGGGTAATGTCACCACCCGGACCTGGAGCGGGACCAATGGCCGCAGTTTGTCTTACGTCTTTGATGAACTGGGGCGGTTGACCCGGGTGACGGAATTGGCCGGTACGGCCACCAATTCGGTGTGGGTGGCGCAATACGACGCTTTGGGTCGCCGTTACCGCACGACGAGTACGCCCTATGTCGGGGGGGTGGCTGGGACTACGGCGGTCACGGAATCGTGGTTCGATCCCGAGGTGAAGTTCCTGGAGGTGGCGGTAACGACCCAAGGCCAACGCTGGTGGAACGTGCACGGTCCCGACCTAAGCGGCACCTACGGCAGCGAGCACGGCATGGGCGGCTTGGAAGGCTCCATCCGGGAAGCTGACGGGGTTAATGAAGGGCTCGTACCCGACAATTTCGGTCATGGTGTGGGCACCATATCCAGTGGCTCAGTCACGTGGAATGCGACCGTGGAAACGGGTTACGGTCCCGCCATGGGGTACGAAGCGGCCCGCTTGGGTGGCAACGTGAGCCCAATGAAGGCGGTTTCCTGGCGCGGCCAGCGGATGGAAAGCTTTGGACTGTACGTGTTCGGCAGCGGTCGTCCGTACAACCCGTTGAACGGGCGCTTTGAATCGCCGGATCCGATGGGTCATGACGCTGCCACGTCGCTTTATGACTATGCCGATGGTGACCCGGTCAATGGAGTCGATGCCGATGGACTGGTGGCTAAAGGCATCATGGAAGGCCTCCACACCGATAACTCCACACCCGCAAATTCGAGCATTGGATTTGATCTTGGCTACAGTTATGGCTCCCTTCTCAATGGCATTGCTGAAGGATTCCGTGGCGGAAGTCAAATCACCGCCAACACTCTTACTTTCGGAGGAAGCGATGCGCTCAATTGGACCCACTCGACCGACTATCAAGGCTGGGAGTATACTGGCACACGTGGCCTCTCGACAATAGGCCGTGAAGCCCTTATTGGGGCTGCAACGCTGGGTTCGTTCCAAATGGCTCGTGGAGGTTCGGAGGCAGCACTTTTCACCTACCAAGGTTTGCAAATTGCCAATACGGCGAGGTCGGGCTTCGCATTTGGAACTGGAGTCAATCAGGTTGCAAACGGCGATAATTGGGGATATGCCAATATCGTTGGGGGAGCTCTTGGATTGGCCGGGGGGTTTGGGATGGCCGCTGCAGCTCCAGAGTTGAATGGAGGAATACAAACAATGCGACGTGGCGTAGCAGAAAGTTTTTATGAATCTGCCGGGTATTCTTCAGATAGGATTGCCAGTCATTTAGAGGGAATTGATTTTAGCAAATCGGTTCGCGTGACAACTATAAATCAAGGGAAGCAAATGATCCAGTGGCAGAAGCCGGGTACTCCGGTCGGGCGTTATTTTGCTGAGGTTGGAACGACCGCAGATCAACTTGGAGTCTCCGCCGCCGGGCGCGTCAATACCCTTTATACCGCGAGCCGCAATACCCCAGCGCTTCGTTCCACCGCTGCTGATACGTCCAGCAATATGAAAATACCTCCTGAATTTCGAGGAGGAGGCGGTGGGACGCAGTTTTTTGTTCCCGACAAAGGGGTGTTCGCACCCTCATCACCTTAATCAATATGAGTTTTCGAGAATCACCATTTATTCCGGGGCACGTTTATCGTGTAAAGGTCTCATTTCAAAGTGCTTCTTATGCTTTCGTTGCTGGAGAATTGCTAACTTTTGATCAAGAAAAGTACAGCCGTTACGATGAATCTAGCGTGTTCTCGTTTCGAGACAGCACGGGTCTTGTGATCAAGGAGTGGTGGCTTTCAGACGATAGTCCGATAGAAGTGTGGAGGCAGTATTTTGAAGAATTGCTTTGATCACAGAAAGTAGGAGATTTATCAGTTGCAAAAGGAATTTTCCCATCCTTCGTTCGTTTTGGGATAGAATTTCTTGAAGCTTTGCCGCAGGTGCCCGCGGGTCGGTCGACGTTTTTCAATCCGCATCGCGTGGCGTAAAGTTCGAAAGCGTCTGGAAACGGATTGAGTATCCTCAACTTGTTCGTCAGGGAACCGATATTAATTACCATCCAGTTCCATAATAAATATGTTTTTGAAAAGGAAACCATATAAAGTTAAATTGAAGGGGAGGGCCAGTCTTCTTTACGAAGAGCAAGGCAAGACACTATCAGTTGATTCAGAACTGTTGGGAGGGGCTAATTTCGACATTGTCATTTATTCCGACAGTATTAAAAACTGGGATCCTCCGTTCGAAACGGAGGTGCTATCTGATGCGGATAAACAGCGAATCAAAGCTAATATTACCGAAGATCTTCCCCGACTTCGTATTGATTGGGCTTAAGTTGAACGCTTTAAGCCATCGTGGTGCGAGGTTGTCGATGCGTCGTGAAACGGCTTGTCAGCAACGAAAGCGTCTTCAGTGAAGCAAAGCTTACTCAATCCAACCAACATTCCGGCGTCGAGCTCACCGCGGAGCGTTGGGGGTTGGACCTCGTCCTTGGCGCAGATGTTCCGATGGCCGAGGGGGGCGTGGTGCCCAGAATGGTATCATTCCAGCACGGCAGGTTCGTTTTCGGTAAGGTATACGGCTATTACTGTTGCGCGGGAGAATCGCCATGAGCTAAGGTGCTGAAACAAAGGAAAAACTCTCACCACTGAGGTGGGATCAGTAAATGAGCTAGAGGTGTACACCTCGAGCGTGCAGCACGGGGACTCACTTAACGAAGGACAGGTGATCATTAGGCAAGCCTCGGTGCTCGTTCAGGATCATATCCGACAAAAATCGAATTGTTTGAATATAGAACATTCGATTTGAATAATAGGCGTGAGTTGAGTCTCGTGCACCAATTTCCAGAAAAATGAAAACAATTTCCATTCCACCCCGAGCGTCGATGTTTATTGCTTCGCCGGCCAAGCCCCTTCCGCAGGCCGATGCAATTGGCGAAATGGTTCGCGGAATCACTGGTATCTGCGAGGCATATTTGCCGCACTGTTTCGTTATGGGCGTTATGGAAGCTCCTGCACAAGTGCTGGTGCTTGTTATCGATAGAGCGGCCAACCGGGAGAGGGTTTTGGATTCAGTAGGCAATGGCCTTGCGCTGGTAGTGCCGCCAGCAACGCAATTGGAAGTGTTTACGATATATGAGGACGACAGTCTACTCGCTTCGGTTCGCGGAACGGGCACGCACCTCCATTGTCCACCGCCGCTAAAGAAAAAACCGTGGTGGAAAATTCTTGGTTGATGCCCTTGTCTCATTTACGCCATGGGCAAGACAGGTTTGGAATAACTGGAACTGAGGCATATCGTGCCGGAGGAATCGGATGTGGGGCTAGCAGCGAGGTAGGGTAGGGTATTCGGTGCAAGTCCGAGAGAGTAGTGCTTCCTGATTTGGAAAGGTTGGGATTTTGAGGACAATTCAGCGGGTGAAATATACGAAAGATGAAGACGATTATTTTTTCTGCGACTAGTGCGATGGGGGCAATATTCATTGCCTCAACTAGCCCAGCTGGATTAGCTGATGAATTCGACGTCGCAGTCTCGCCAATCAAGCTCGTTGGCCCGAAGGCCTTGGTTAAAATGGAAATGGTTAACCACTTGGCGGAACCCGTGAGTTCGGCCAAAGCGGCCTGTTTCATTGGTGACAATTCAGGCCAAGTCGTCGCCCAAGGAACACGCTGGGTCTTCGGCGGCGGGCCTACCAACAAGGCGACGATACCAGTGGGAGGAACCAATGTTTTCTATTTCGTGGTAAACTCGGGCAAACCATGGGCCACCACCAACCTTACCGCGAAGGTAGTCTTCAGCCGCGTGGTGCTCCAAGGCGGCCAATTGGCTGATCCTGTCAAAGAGGTCAAAATCACCTCCATTTCCAAATAGTCCGTTTAACGGTTACGGATACGGTCTCGCCGTTTTGCGGCACGGACCTCAAGTCGGCCCTTAACTTGAATTTCTCCAAACGCTCAGCCGCCTCGTCGCAATCGAACAACCCGGCCTTCGGCAGTTGCTTCCGCCGACCGAACCGGCCTCTGTTAGTAGTTCTTCCCTCAGAATCATCGAAAAATGTGAACTCAGTAACCAAGAACACGAATGCGTAAATTGCTGCTCATCATGCTTGGCCTTGCGGCTGGCATCTACCAAACCTGCGCCCAATCGCTCTACTTCACCTCCGGACGGGTGGTAGGGCTAACCTCGCAGGTCATCATGAACGTTCAAGGTCCCACAAACCTTGTCTGCTGGCTCGAACGGCTCAGTGCCAGCAATGGCACTTGGTCCATCGTCGGCACCTACACGATTCCGCCCTCAGGAACCGCTACCCTCACGAACGCCTTGGATCTCGGGTACTACGGCGTATTCCGTACGCGAAGCACGAACGGATCGTACTTCTGCACCAATGGATTCGGCGGATTGATGTTCACCCTAAACGGGGAGAAGACCCTGGTGGGCAGCCCCTTCGCGACCACCTCGGTTACCAATATCTTCCCCGCGCCGCCCACCAACATGTACGTGGCCAAGTGGAACGGCAGCGGCTACGACACCAGCACCTACGATGGGAGTGGTTGGGACGATCCGACGATGACCTTCGGCTCGACGGAAGGATTGTGGGTGTACGGGCCGAGCACCAATAGCTCCATCGTGTACGTTACTTGCGGCGTGTTCCGCACCAACGAAACGGTAATCCTGCCGACAGGTTATTCGCTGGTGACATCACCGCGCTTCCGGTTTTGGACCTACCCCCACGGCACCAACATGCAAGTCGATCTGCTTTCGGGGACCAACGGATACTACGGAGGTTTGTCCGGATTGCCTGCCGAGTCGCCGGGCTATTCCCCCCAGGCTTGGCTTTACAAATACGACTATTTCACGAACGGCTTTGCCGAGTATCAGTTCCGGACCAACAACGTCTGGAGCTACGGTGGCATCGTGACCAACACGAACACGATCCCGCTCAACCTCATCGAGGGCTTCTTCTTCCGCAAGCCGACGTCTAACAACGTCTGGAACGTGACCCGTCCGATATTCTGATCCACTGGATTCAGAAACTGCCTAACGGTCACGGAGCTCAACGAACGTTGCTAAAGCACCTCAAGGGAGGTGCTTTTTCGTTGTGGCGGTTCACTGGGTACCACTCTTGATTTATTGGGCGCAGCCCAAGATGCCTCAATTTCGAGTTCGTGATCATGGAATTTGAAAATGTGCACAGGAGCCGTTCCCGCGCGCCCATCACGCTTTTTTTCGTATCGGTTAATCATGAGGGCCTCCCTGCAAAATGGAGCAATTCCTTCAAATAGGTGAAGATTTGAGCTCGTTAGAGGCGGGGAAGGAACGACATCCAGTTAGACGACTGCACATCAGACGGATTTCCTGATTTTTTCGCGCTTGGCCCACCCCAATCCGATACCTACGATTTTCCGCCATGAAATTCACTGCCCTCCAAGAGTTCAACGCACTGCGTGAAAGCCTGCTCTCAGAGCGGAAGGAACTCCAGGAACGGGTTGATGCGATCAACGAGGCACTGGGCGGGGCATCGGTGTCCGTAACATTCGTCCCCCGGATCGTCAAGCATCGGGCAAAGCCCCCTTTGCCTAAGCGATTGCTGACTAGAGGTCGCCAAGGCAACGCCCGGTCGCTCAAACAAATGGTCATCGAAGCGACCAAGTCAGGACCAAAGACCAAGCACGAGATTCTCGAAGCCGTTCAAAAAGCTGGCTACAAGTTCGCCACCAGCAACCCGCTCAATTCTCTGGGCACATTTTTGTACACCTCGCCCCAGATCAAGAAGGACGGGGACAAGTTTGGTCCGGCATAGCCGACTGGGCGTACGGCTGGGGTCTCCGCTTCCAAAACGAGAAGAGGCAGCGCGTTGTGCAAGGGGCTTAGGGTTGGTTTCGGCCGGTAGAATGAAATTCGAGCCTCAAGAGCGGCTTAAGCTTGTCGTAATATTTATGGCATACGCAATCGTGCCGCATCGTATGCCGCATCAAAATTATCTGGACAGGCTTTCTTATTTCGTTGTTAACGTTATATGAACGAAAACCCAAGACCTATTACAAGTTGCCAGCGAATCGGCAAGCGAGCGTGTCCCATTGCCTCGACGCCCGTCCTTTGCTCGCGCGTTTTTGCCGCTCTGGATCACCTTGGTACTGGGGGCGATAACGTTAGTCGGCGACTATCACCGCCGGAATGCGCCGCTCACCAAGCTTTTCGTCCACGTCACCGTCGAGGGCGGGGAACCGGAGGAGGGTTTTGCCATCGAGCTCAACGGAAAGCAGGTGCGGCTGGACAGTCCTGTGCCTCTCGGCTCCGCTTCGATCCGTATTGTAGCCCCTGATGCCGAGCCGCTTACGTTGAAACGGTTCATCTGGTACGGTCCTCAGGACCTAGGAACCAATGATCTCCGCCGGGGCCATGGTGATCTCAAGGTTTCTGTTTTGCCGGTGCCGGACATGATCGAACTGCACGGGCCGCATGCGAGCGAAACCAACTCCATTGGGGAGTATCATCGCATGCCCTCTGGCAAATACGATGCGGTGTTCGTGTACGGGGATTTGCGCGAGCAGGCCTCCATGCGGGTGCCGGTAGATCAGGTGAACACTTCGGCCTGGACTGCCAATATCGGCTGGCTCGAACTGGTGTCCGATCCTCCCGGTGCAGAGTTCGAAGTCATTTCTAAGCAGGCGGCTGAGCGGTTTTCAGGCAACCTTCCTCACGTCATACGCCGGTTGCGGGCAGGGGAATATCAGGTAGTCATGCGCCGCCGGGGTTACGAATTGGCACAAACTACAGTGGTCCAACCCAATCAAACAAACCGTCTGTCCCTCCGGTTTGTGTATGGCTCGATGGAGATTTCCAGTGATCCTTCAGGAGCCAACGTCTGGATTAATGGTACGGCGGTGGGCGCGACTCCGGTCAAATTGACGGAGATCATCCCGGCTAAATACCGCATTGAGATGTTAAAAGAAGGTTTTGATCCTCAGAACGCAGAACTGACGGTCGAAGGAGATAAGGTGGCGTCGACGAGGCTTTCGCTGACCAATACCGTTTACCGGCAGTCGATGGGGGCTGCCCGTTCCGAGTTGAGCCAGCAGCAATATACCTCGGCCTTACGGAGCCTTGAGCAGGCTCTGACGGCTGTTCCGAACGATCCGTCGGCGCTCGGGCTTTTGCCATCCACGAAGCAAGCAGCCTCCAAGGAAGCGAGCGATGGACGATATCAAAAACTTGTTGCCGATGCGCGAAACGCTGCGGCCAATCGTGACTTTGACCGCGCACTCAGCCTCTTATCCGATGCCAAGGGGTATCGTCCTGACCAGAGCGAACTCGGCACGCTGGAGACCGAATGGGCCAAAGCCCGGAGTGATCGGGTGGCTCAAGTCGCAGAACAACGGCGTCAGCAAGAGATTGCGAAAAACCGGCAACGGGCTCTGGCGAACTGGCGGCAATCGCTCGCTGATGAACCGGATGCGGCGCAATTTCCCGAGGAACTCGTACGCACGTCCAAGTCGGTTGCTGAAGTAAAAGCTGCGTGTGATCGGATCGGGGCGGCATACAAAGACAGCAAGCCGTCCCCGCAAGAGCCGACTGACGAACAGCAAATATCGCTACGGATCGGTTCGCTCGCTCCCGTCCTTGGTATCGCCAGATACGCGCGGCTTCACGCCTATCGCGTCTCTCCGGATGAGACGGAAATTCGGGTTAAGTACTTTGCCTATTCGATGGGGTTAGGTACTACCGAGGGTAAACCACAAATTGTGAAAGATCCGGCGCATTATGAGCGGGTCTCAGCTGGTATGCGCAAACTCTTGGGGAATGAACTCGGCGGAGACCTGAAGTAATATGCGAGACCTGAAACCCGAAAACCACGTAGACGCGCCGGACTTGCTGAATTTGGTAACGACTTCACCGGCCGAGGAGCGGTTTTGGAAAGAAGCCGGGCAGACGATGCAGTGGCTCGGATACCTTTGGCACGGCCCGGCCCCTGTGGTCGAACGGGACGTGTGCAAGGTATACCAGTTGCAGCGATTTTCGGCCGTCACTGTCTACGAGAGCATCATTGAGGCGGTTTCCAAGTTGAAGATTCCGGGCACGAAATATGGCCCGGAGATTCAACACGAGAGCGGTGTCTTTTCGGCTTACCGCTCCTATCTCAAGATTGAGCGCGAGTTCAGCCAATTCCTGGTCTGTGCCGCTCCGGTCGGCGAATCATACTTTGTTTCGGTGCGAAAGATCGACCGCTTCCCTCACGTGAAGATCATTCACTATCTGCTTGGGGCCGTGGCGGTGATGGGATTGTTCACCTTATCCGTGGTTGTCGCAGGGCCGGTCGGCGGAGTGGTCTTCTTCGCGGTTGGGCTTGCATTCCTTTGGTCGATCATGCGGTACGCTGCTCACGTAGCCAAGGGATGGCTCGCGGAGCACCTCCACGAAATTCCCGTCCTGGGTCCACTCTATCTTCGCTGGTTCCGTCCTGATACCTACTTCCGGCAAGACGTCCATTCCGCGTTCATGGTCTTGGTGGATAGTGTCATCAAGGGAGTCGTTGAAAGCCTCGAACAGGCCCAGGGCGTGAGGCCGATGACCGAGAGCCAACCGAGTCCCGTCATTCGCGATCTGCACGCCAAGTCATGACGCCCGTGGGCAACCAGATCGCCCGGGCACTTACGGAGCAGTTCTATCGGTGGGAACTCCGTGGGCGTGGCTGGATGCTCTGGCCAAACCGGGTTCAGTTGGAACCGCCGTTTCGCCCATTTGAAGGCCACTATTTCCGCGCGGGTGTCCGTGAAGACGATGGGCAAATTGAGAGCTTTGGCAGTCGGTTCGCCAAAAAAGTGGGTGGTGTGTTTGGATTCCAAGCACCCGAACCGGAAACTCCGGACGATGAGGATATTGAGGAACCGGACGCCGAGGCGGCGGAATCTCGCGGAGATTTGGTCGAATTGCAGGTCGCACTGCCGGGGGATTATAAGCCGGACCCAAGTGCGTTTGAGCAGTTTCTCTTTAGCGTCGGCTATGCCCAAAGCCCGCTGGCTTTCGAGGTCATTGGTTCTGCGGGCGAATTGATAGTGCAGGTGGTCGCTGGGAAGGCGGATGCCGAATTGATTCGGCGACAGTTGAAAGCTTTCTTTCCCGAAGCCGTTGTCACCTCCGAAAGGGAGTACCTCGCTCCACTCCTGGTACAAGAGATAGAAGGCTCATTTAACATCTTGGAACTGGGTTTAGAGCGGGAATTTATGGTGCCGCTTAACCAGCTCAAGACCCTGGCGACTGATCCCTTGGTCGCTATCTGCGGCGCCATTGACCGACTGGGCGAAGGTGAGGTTGGCGTCTTTCAGGTGCTCATAGAACCGGCACGAAGTCCCTGGGTGGACTCGATGCTGCGCTCCGTTTCGTTGGGCGATGGGAAACCCTTCTTCGCCAACGATCCCGAGTTGTATGATCAAACCCGGAAGAAAGTGGCACGGCCGCTTTTCGCTGCTGTCGCCCGCGTCGCCGCAGTTTCCCGTTCCCCTGATCGAACTTGGGAACTCATCAAAGCGTTATCCGGTGCTATGCGGCCCCTCGGCCACCCGCTGGGCAATCACCTGATGCCGCTCGAGAACGAGGACTACGATCTCACCGACCATTTCGATGACCTGGTGAGTCGCACTTCACGCCGGAGCGGCATGCTTCTCAATAGCGACGAGATCGTTGCGCTCGTTCACCTTCCATCAGCAGCAGTGCGGGCCAAGAATCTTCGCCGGGTGACAATGACCACCCGTTCTGCACCGGAGTCTCTCACGGGCGAAAATGGCGGCGTGTACCTCGGAGAAAATGTCCACGAGGGGGTGGCGAGTGATGTCCGACTTCCGCTCTCCATTCGCCTTAACCATTGCCATATCTTGGGTGGTAGCGGCACGGGAAAGTCCACCCTCCTCGCTCTTATGGCCTGCCAAGATATTTTGATGGGGCAGGGCATTGCGGTCATTGATCCTCACGGCGACCTCATCGAGACCTTGCTGCCCCACATACCGGTTGAGCGGCTGGACGATGTCATCCTGTTCGATCCGAGCGATGACGACTATGCCATCGCCTTCAATCCGCTCGCCGCCAGTTCACGCCGAGAGAAGGAATTGCTGGCGACAGACTTCATCGCAGTGATGAAGCAGCATACCTCAGCGTGGGGAGATCAGATGTCGTCTCTTCTAGGCAATGCCGTGTTGGCGTTCCTTAACAGCACCAAGGGTGGCACCTTGCCAGAACTTCGCCGGTTCCTGTCTGATCCCAAGTTCCGCGAGGAATTCCTCAAGACCGTCACCCATGACGAAGTCGTGTATTTCTGGGAGACCGAAGCGCAACTGGCCAACAAATCGGCCATAGGGTCGATATTGACGCGGTTAGATGCACTCCTGCGGAACGAGTGCTTGCTGCATATCCTGGGCCAGCGGGAAAACCGTCTCGACTTCGCCCAAATCATGGACGGGAAGAAGATCTTCCTCGCGAAGCTCGCCAAGGGCCTCATCGGTTCCGACAACGCCTATATCCTCGGCGGTCTCCTCGTCTCTCGCTTCTATCAGACCGCCATCGCCCGTCAGGCGGAGAGGAAGGAAAATCGGCAGCCGTACATGCTCCTCATGGACGAGGCAGGGGAATTGCTGACTTCCACGGTAGGGGAGATTCTCACTGGCACACGTAAGTACGGGCTCGGCTTGACGCTGGCTCACCAGTCGATTCGTCAATTGACTGGCAACGAGGAAGTGTACGCCGCCGTCATGGGGAGTTGCGCAACCCGGGTTTCCTTTCAGGTGGGCGCGGACGACGCTCGCAAGCTCGCCGAAGAGTTCGGCGGTTTCAGCTCGGTCGATCTCCTCAATCTCCCGACTCGGCATGCCATCGCTCGAGTCGGACCGCGCGATTCGGCTTTCAATCTGGAGACGTTCTTCCTGCCGGAGGCTCCTCGGCCGATGGAAGAGGCTCTTGACGATCTTCGAGTCCGCACTCGCAAAACCTACTGCACTCCTCGGGAGGACATTCGCAAAGAACTGGCCTCCCTTCGGGATCTGTTTGGCAGGCGGAAGGCGGCCGACCCGTTTGCGGCGATCAAGGCAAAGCAGGATAAGGAGCGAAGCAAGGGAGGTGAGGAGCCATCTGCCGCGGGGGAGGATTCTGCAACCCCGCCGGATGCTAAAACCGCAAACACAACCACACGGCTGATTCCGGCGGAATCACTTTCATCAAAATCCGTCTCAGAACCACCTGCGGTTGATACCGAATCTGAAGAATCAGTTGAGAAGCGTTCCGCAAAAGCCGAGGCCATCAAGAACGAGATTATCCAGTCCGCAGGAAACCGGGGGTATTCCTACAAAACGGAGAAACCGATATTGAGAGGCGAAGGACGGATCGACATCGTCCTCCGGCTCGGAGACCGGGAAATCGCCTGCGAGATATCTGCGACCACCTCTGCCCAACACGAAGCCGATCAACTGCTCCATCGCTTGCGAGCCGGGGTCCCGGAATTGGTTTTCATCTGCGACGCAACTCACCGTCGCCGACGGGTGGAGGAACTTGTTACAGCCCAAATACAGCCCAACGAAAAGACACGGGTTCAGTTTTTGACCCTGAAGCAGCTCTTGGCATCGCTGGAGCAAATCGCGGGTGAGTTCTCCAAGTCCCAACCGCTTCGCACCATCGAAATGCCAAAGGCGCAGGCTCAAGTCATCATGCCGTCGATAGACGACCAGAAAGCCTTGACTCAAAGACTCCTCCGGGAGATTCAGGAGCGGAAACTCCTGGCGAAAGCAAAAGGTGGCAGGTGAAGGGGCCGGGGCGATCAATCCGGGAGAATGCTTTCGCTTAGCGCAGGATTTCTAAATGGCTTTACCTGCCTGAACCAGCCAAAAAGACGTCGGAAAGGTGTTAACAAAGGAGCAAATTGCGTTGAGATACGCGACCACAGGAACACCGAAGCCATTCCCTCTTGTCGCCAATAGGCCGCCGAAATGCACTTTTGAATGCCCGCCCTGTGTGGCAACAGATCAGCTATCGCAAAATGGGAAAACCTCGCCCACAAAGGGAACATGTGTGGATTTCACTTAGAAAGAAGTCTTTTCGTAACCGTTCAGGCTCGCTCAGACCACCACAACTCGAGATACTTTGGGGCAAAAGTTCGCGTGCTAGCCCCCTGTTGCAGAGGAGCAAACCGTTAGTCCCGTGCCGCCGTCCTGGAAAGGTCCAGACGCTATTCGCTCCTGCATCAGCAAGCAAAAGTGTTGCGTTTCAGCTCCACTCCAAATAGCCTGAACCGACCCCAAAAAAGAGTTGGCACGAAAGGTGTATGACCGACGAAACAGAATGGGTAATTGCAATTACGGGCGGGCACTCCCATAGCACGGCCATGCTCCTTGATTTGCATAAGGGGGTCATCGGAGCGATGGCAGGTACCCGGGTCAACCTCCATACCGATCCCAAAAGGGCCGCCGATCACTTCTTCAGGCTAATTGACGGTCTTGAGACGGACGCGGGCGAAGTACAAATAGTCAGGCGAGCCAAGAAGGTAGTTATCGCACTTGCTGGTGCCGCATTCCTCGAAGACCAGAACCTCGCAGCAAGCAGACTTTCTGCGCGATACACGGTCGCCCTTGAACAATCTTCGTACAAACGCTTTGTGGTTGTCGATGATACCTGGGCCGGGCTTGTGGCAGGAACGTTTGGTTTAACTGGCACATGTGCTTGTGCAGGAACAGGGGCATCTGTCTTTGTCGGAGACGGAACCCAACCCACTGGGTGGCAAGGGAAAATCGATGGGTGGGGTGCTATAATAGGTGATTTTGGTAGCGGTTTTCAGATGTCAGTAGACTTCATGCGGCAGCTAGGACGCGAAGAAGAACGAACGAATCGCATTCCTCCGATCTTTGAAAGCTTGCGGCAATTTGTGGCTACTCATCACTCCGAAAACGGCCACGAGCTGCATTCGCCAACACCTCATGGGGAATTGTTCGACTTTGCATTTTCGACGGCCATTGATGACTTTGACGACATTCAACGATGGTTTGATGACCTTGTTGCAAATGACCCCAACGCGTGGCGAATTGGGCTGGCCTCCATTGCGGCGGTGATCACTCGATCCGCAGAACCACCGGTATCAGATCCACTGGCGATGATGTTGATCGAAAATGCAGCGAAAGATTTTGCGGAAAGCATTCGCCTAGCGTGCAATCGATTCGATCATGCTCGAGTGAATCCAATAGTATTGCAGGGAGGGATGTTCGATCATTCACCCACTTTTAAGCGCATAGTGCTAGCAAATGCTCACAAATTGACCTCGAGCAAAGTTTTTCACTCAAAATACCGACCGGTAGTGGGCGCCGCAGTCATCGCTGCCAGCGGGTTCCCTCCCAATATTCATAATGGGGCCGCTAAGGATCTGATGAGCAAGATTGACCAGTACCGAGGAAAATACCGATCGCTTCTGATTAATCCGAGTACAGATTCCGATTTATGTCTTCCGATAGCGTAGTCAAGCGAAAAATTTCACTCCCGAGCGTCCTTGTGAGCGAGGTGGATATCGCTTCCTTCCGCCAGTTACTGGAGAACGAAAGAAATTTGTTGGAGCTCCGTAAAGATTCGGATTCGACCGCAAGGTTGGCGAGGTCTCTCACTAGACTTTACGACAGGCTGCGCCAAGCAAATTCGTTTTGCGTACTTTTAGATTTTGATACAATATACCATTTTATTTCCACGGAGCCCTTCAGCGACTCGGCAGCTGGGCTGGATGCACTTTCATTAGAGGCATTTTTCCTGGAAGGAAAGATGCCATATGCTATTCCACTGGGTGCATATCGCGAACTATTTAACCATCTCCGTCACTTCGGGCTCGCTAAGAATCCTAAGTTTCCCAGAAGTGCTCACGACGAAGCCGGTGCCGTATCGCCCCGTAGGGTAATATACGACGTCCTTTCTTTTATTTCGGACGAGGAAATACCAGACGACGAGGATATTGGGGGGATTGTTGACGACGCCGTGGAGGCTAGCACAAACGAGCAGACCCGATTGGCTCGTCTGTTCTCCATTCTACTAAGTCCCCGATTCCGAGGCATCAGAAACGTCTATAATTCCCGA
>DATJII010000082.1:0-8759 GCA_035493435.1 Candidatus Limnocylindria bacterium
GTCCCGGGACGCTTGATGCACCAAAGCCAAGGGCACGACTCCTTGCCGAAGGTGGGTGATTGGGTGGCCGTCCAGAAGGTGGCGGGCGAGGATAAGGTGATCATCGAGGCTGTCTTGCCCCGTCGCACCTGTTTGGAACGCAAATCCACCGGTAAAGCCGCCGAAAGCCAAGTTCTCGCGTCGAACATGGACTTGGTCTTCGTCGTACAGGCGCTCGATATCTCGTTCAATCAAAGGCGCTTGGAACGTATCTGTGCGGTCGCGGGGGAAAGCGGTGCCGTGGTTGCCGTGGTCCTCAACAAGTGTGACCTCTGCAAGAAACTGGAGCGGACGGTAAAGGAGGTCGCGGCCTTTGCCGGGGAAGCCAACGTGGTCGCTTCGAGCGCCAAGACTGGCAAGGGATTGGGCGAGATCCGCAAGATGTTGACGGGCGGAAAGACGGCGGTGTTTCTCGGAAGTTCAGGCGTGGGCAAATCGAGCCTGATCAACCGTCTGTACGGTGAGGCGGTGCAGCACACCATTGTTATTCGCGGTGAGGACGGCAAAGGACGCCATACTACGACTTCCCGCGAACTCATTTTGCTGCCCACGGGCGGCTTGGTGATCGATACCCCCGGTTTGCGGGAATTCCAACTTTGGTCTGGTTCGGACACTTTGGACGACACTTTTGCCGACGTTGCCGAAACGGCAGTGGGATGTCGCTTTGGCAATTGCCGGCATCAGGCCGAGCCCGGCTGTGCCGTGCGAACGGCGGTGGAGCAGGGGAAGCTGGACGCGAAACGGGCGGCGAACTTCATCAAACTCAAGGCCGAGGCAGGCGCAATCCACAAATTGCGCCGGGAACGGGGTGCCCCCAGCGTCCGGATTAAGACGCCACGGGCTAGGAATGACGACGATTTCGAGGAGTAAGCCAGTCAACAGACGATAGACAAATTGGGCCACCCGTGGCCACGATAGCCCTTCAAATGCAGGAATTGATCGCCAAGGCGGGCACGTTGCTGGAAGCCCTGCCCTATATCCTCCGGTTTAATGGAGCGCGTTTCGTCATCAAGTATGGCGGCAGCTTCATGGATTCTCCCGATCCGCAGGTGCGGACCGGGGTGGCGCGGGACGTTGTTTTCCTGGAAGCCGTGGGCATCGCCCCGGTGGTGGTTCACGGCGGCGGCAAGGCGATTACCCGCGCGATGGAAAAGGCCGGGTTGAAAGCCCAGTTTATCCAAGGCCAACGCGTGACCGATCGGGAAACAGTGGAAGTCGTGGATCGCGTGTTGTCCCGGGAGATCAACCCGGAGATCGTCCGCACCATCCACGAACTCGGCGGCGTGGCAACGGGTTTTGCCGGCACGGATATATTTACCTGCCGTCCCCTGCGTCCCCGCACCGCCACCGGCGAGATCGTCGATCTCGGTTACGTGGGCGAGGTGACCAGGGTGAATATCCAGCCACTGATCGACTGCCTCGAACGCGGCTTCACCCCGGTGATCAGTCCCACCGCGCGCGGGGAGGATGGTCATATTTATAACTGCAACGCCGACGTCGCGGCGGCCATGGCGGCCATCGCCCTCAAAGCGAGGCGCCTGGTGTTCATGAGCGATGTCCCGGGCCTGCTTCGGAATCCCAAGGATCCCTCCACCCTGATATCCCACCTGGCGGTGAGCGAAGTCGACGATTTGAAGCGGCAGGGTATCGTGGATGCTGGCATGATCCCGAAGGTCGACAGCGCCGCCACCGCCCTCAAGGCCGGTGTTGAAAAGGTGCAATTTGTCGATGGCCGCATGCCCCACTCGGTGCTGTTGGAAATCTTTACCGACGCCGGATTGGGCACTGAATTGGTTTCCTGATTTCTCTTCACGTGATTCTCCCCGCCGAAGCCTCCATCGACGCTGGCCAGCCCACCCTTCCACAAAGGGTGGCAGCCATGTTTTCGTCGACCGGAGTTTTTTCGAAAGCCAAGAATTTTGAGTACCGGCCCCAGCAACAGCAGATGGCCGTGGCAGTCGCGGACGCCCTGTGCAGCGGGGGCAATCTATTGGTCGAAGCCGGGACCGGGGTGGGCAAGAGCTTCGGCTATTTGGTACCCGCCATCCTGTTTGCCTTGGAAAAGAAAAAGAAGGCGATCATCTCGACCCACACCATCAACCTGCAGGAACAGTTGGTGGAAAAGGACCTGCCGGTCCTGAAAAAGGTGATTCCGCAGTCCTTTGAGTTCGCGATGCTGAAGGGGAGAGGGAACTATTTATGCACCCGACGGCTGCAAAAGGCGTTGCAGCAGTCCGACAACCTGTTCACCTCACCGGAATCCGCGGAGCTGCAACGAATTCTGGAGTGGAGCCATAACACGCAGGATGGCTCGCTGAGCGATTTTGAGCACGAGCCCGATCCGAAGGTGTGGGAGCATGTTTGCTCCGAGCGTGGTTTGTGCACACCGAAGAAATGCGGGCATTCGAGCGACTTCGCCAAGGAAGGGGGAATGCCCTGTTTCTTCCAGCGGGCCCGCCAGCGTATCATTAGCGCCGATGTCCTGGTTCTTAACCATACGCTGCTCTTCACCTTGCTGGGCGGCATGGAGGAGGAAATTGAGGGCGGGGTGCTCTTTAAAAACGACTTCGTGATCTTCGACGAAGCGCACACGGTGGAGCAGGTGGCCGCGCGTCATATTGGCGTAAGCGTCAGCAATGGGGCGATTCGTTACGCCCTTCAGCGACTATGGAATCCCAATTCCAAGAAGGGTTTGCTAGCGACGTTGCGCAAGGGCAATTGTGTACCGCTGGTAGACCAATTGCTGAGCCAGACGGGGCAGTTTTTCGAGAAGGTCGAGGACGCATGCGAGACGGTCGCGGAGTCTTCGCGACCGAAGTTCGAGACTCCACGCCGGACGGAATCCAGCGAGGGCGATGATCCGCGCCGTCGGCAATGGTCCGAGGTGCGAATCCGTGAGGCAGATATCGTGGAAGACACGATCACGCTGCCGATCCAGCGCTTGCGCGAAGGCATCCACGAACTCATCCAGATGACCGATGACAAGGAGACGGGTGATGAGTTGATGGAGTGCAATCGGCGCCTGGGCGATCTTCGGGAGTCGGTGCGGACCTTTCTCAGCCACGACGCGGACGAGCACGTCTATTGGGTGGAACGCTCCGGCAAGACGAACCGCACATTATCCCTGAACGCCGCTCCAGTGGACGTGGCAGCTTACCTGGAGGCGCGGCTGTTTGGGGCGGGGACGAGTATCATTATGACCAGTGCGACGCTGGCGATAAAGTCCGGGCGTACTGAGGTGCGGGATGCCGATTCCGGGGAGCCCGATGCGCCGACGAGCATCGTGACGGTGCGGGCCGCAGACTCCAGTGCCTTGCGGTATTTCGCCAACCGCGTAGGTGGCGGTGAGGCCCAGTCCATCCAGTTGGGTTCACCGTATGATTTCGAGCGCCAAATGAAGGTGTACGTGGTGCCGAAGATGCCCGATCCGAAGGATGCCGCCTACGAGGATGCGCTGGTGAAGTGGATCAAGCATTTCGTCAAGGAAACCCACGGCAGCGCATTCGTTCTATTTACCAACAGCCGGCTGATGCAACAGGTGGCTTCCCGGTTGGAGCCCTTCCTGGAAGCGCTGGGAATCGAGTCCTTTGTGCAGGGCACCGGCCTGCCGCGTTCAACGATGCTGCAGAAGTTCAAGGAGAACGTCGGGTCGGTCCTTTTCGGCACGGACAGTTTTTGGCAGGGCGTAGATGTCCCCGGGGACGCGTTGCGCAACGTCATCATCACCCGGCTGCCCTTCGCGGTGCCGGATCACCCCTTGATCGAGGCGAAAATTGAACGCATCGAAGTAAATGGAGGCAATGCCTTCACCGATTTCACCTTGCCCGAAGCGATTCTCAAGTTTCGCCAGGGCGTGGGGCGGCTCATCCGGACCAATACCGACAGCGGCATCGTGGCGATCCTCGATAATCGCATTGTGTCCAAACGGTATGGCAAGGCGTTCCTGGAGGCGATCCCGCCGTGCCCGGTCGAGTTTGTCTGATTAGATTAGATCGTCACGACCAGATCCGGCTGGAATCCGGTCTCCGTCTGGTCCGGGTAACCGCGTTGGTTGGCGATGATCCGGGTCTCTCCGATCTTATAGTCTACCGACCGATGCGTGTGCCCGTGGATCCACAGGACCGCACCGCTTCTGGCCACGAGGTCGTCCAGCGGGGAAGCATAGGCGGCCCCGAGCAGATCGCCTTCAAAGGCTGGATTGAGTGACTTCGCACTGGGTGCGTGGTGGGTGGCAACGACTATTTTTCGTCCCGCAAATTGGGGCAGTGTTGCCTCCAGCCAACGACGTGATTGGGCGTGAAAACCAGCCGTGTCGCGCCCTTTCAAGCGGCGATAGGCGGGCGAGGTTCGGATTAGGCGGTAGTCATTCATACCCCTCGCCGCATACGCGCCCGCGACGGCTGGATCGCCGTAGAGATTAAAATCGGTCCAAAGGGTACAGCCGAGAAAGACGACCTCACCGATTTCCACACTCGCATTGTGTAGAAAATGGATCTGTCCGGATTGGGTTTGGTCTCTCAGATCTTCCAGCACGTTCTCCAGCGTTTGCCCGTAGAATTCGTGATTTCCCGCCAGGTAAACCACCGGTACCGAGGGGAAGTGCCGCTTGATCCAGGGCAAGCCCCGGGTGGCCTTGTTCAGATCGCCAGCGATAACCACCACGTCGGCCTCGACCTGTGGAGGCACCCAATCCTCAAATTCGAGGTGGATATCGCTGAGAACGCGAATGCGCATGGGCGTAGACGGAAAGGGAAGTTTCCGCGGGATCTCGACGGTATTTGGGAGGGAAGTGGACCGACGGAACAAATGGCCTTTGATGAGCCATGCACCGCGGTTCAGAGGGAATCGGGTTTCCGAACGTCGCTTACTTGGCCGCAGTGGCGGTCTCGACGGTTTCTCTCTTTTTCCAGCCGTCGATGCCGGCGGCGTAATGCTTCACGTTCTTATACCCCAAGGCGAGCGCGGCTTTGGCGCCCAGCTTGTAGGCGGGGCAGCGTTCATTGCCACAGTAGGCGACCACCAGGGCGTCTTTGTCGGCAGGAAGCAGGCTGGCGAGGGACTTTTCGTTGGCGTCGAAGTCAATGGCGCCGGGGATATGACCTTCCTTCCACGAGTCGGTGCCGTTCACATCGATCAGGGTGACTTTCTTCTCGGCCATCGCCTTCTTCAATTGCGCGTGGGAGATGTCCGGCACTTTGGCATCCTCCGCGTGGAGGCTGAGAGCCAAAACCAAAGTCGCTGCGAGAGAAGAAACGAACGCTTTCATTGCTGGCCGCAACGTAGCAGGGGAGGCCTTTGTGACAACCGGATTTTGTACGTTGGAAATCAGCCTTCCTGTCTTTCAATCTGCGTAATCTGCGTGAATCTGTGGACGATACTCTGCTCCTCCGTTTTACGAAGCAGGGAAGGATTTTGTCCGCAGATCCCGCAGGTTTTAACGACATTGTTCCTGATCAAGATATGGATCTCGAGGCGGCTTTGACCCTTAATGACCCGATGGCGGCGGTGGTGTCTTCGGTGTGGTCACTGGTTTGGTCTTTTTCCACGGCATGTCCGGGAATTTCTCCGGCATCTTGAACGAACTGGGCTTGGCCTGGGCCATCTTGAGCTCGGAATCGTCGTCTGCACCCGCTGGGGTACTCCCGGGAGCGGCCATGTTTTCTTTCCACGAAGCGATCTTCGCCTTCAGCCCGTACTTCTCGGCGGTCGTTTTGTCCCCGGCCTTTTGGTAGTAGAGCGAAAGATTCGTGTGCACCGTCTGGTCGTTGGGACGCATGGCCTCGGCCTTGTGACCTTCGACAATGGCGGTCGGGTAGTCGCCCAACCGGTAGTAGCACATCGCCACGCCCTGCTGCGCGTCGAAGTGGTCAGGTTGTTCGGCGAGAATGGCTTGGTACTTCACCAAGGCTTCCGCGTACGCATGCGTGGCGAAGTCCACCGTGGCGTCGTCGAACTGTTCTTGAAGGTCAGACATGGCTCAAAGATTGACGGATTCAGTTTCGCCGCGATCCTCCCGTTTCGCAAGCTGCATGGCGCACCACTCTCTCCAACTCATTTCGACCGACTTCGACGGAACCATCCACGAGGACTTCGCGTCGCCGTCGATCCCGCTGGCCTTGCAGGATCGCCTGAAGGCTTTTCAAGACCGTGGCGGGATCTGGGTGATCAACACGGGCCGGGAAATGGCCAGCCTCATGGAAACCCTGGGCCGGTCGCATTCCAAGGTCATGCCCGACTACCTAATCCTCGTGGAACGCGAGATCTACCGGCACGAACACGGACGATACCTTTCGGTGGACCCGTGGAATTCGAAGTGCACCCAGGATCATCGCACTACCTTTGGCGAATACGGCGCGGAACTCGCCGAACTGGTGGAGCATCTGTCGAATCGCTTCGACGCCACCTTTTACGACGACAGCTTTTCGCCGCTATGCGCCATTGCCCGGAATAACGACCAGATGGATGCTATCCAGGCCGAGATCGAAACCTTCGTGCGGGCGATTCCTGAACTCGTGGCGGTGCGCAATGATGTCTATGTGCGTCTGAGCCACGCCGCGTATAGCAAAGGAACCGCCCTCGCGGAATTGGGGCGCCTGCTGGGAATCCCGTCCACCGGAATATTCGCCGCAGGTGATCATTTGAACGATTTGCCGATGTTGAAACGCCAGTTTGCGCAATACCTGGCCGCGCCGATCAACGCCCTCCCGGCGGTCAAACTGCAAGTCACCGCCGAAGGCGGCTATCTGGCCCAAGCGAAAGCAGGCCACGGCATCCTGGAAGCGATGGATCACTTTGGGTTTTGAGAACCAAGGCAAAGTCGGCGCGACTCCCTTATGCAGAGTGATCGTCGTCGGTCAGGGCGAGCCGCAAGGTGGCCAAAAGCCCGGGAGGGCGAGACTCCGTCGAGCCCAACAATCGGTGGGAGGCTTCGTTTTGGGAAAAAGTAAATCGACGCCAAAACCTTTCTCTCTCGACGCAAGATGCTTCGTTGGAATCAGTTGTGATCCAGAAACGAAGCTTCTCACCATAAGTATGGGCTCGACGGAGTCTCTCCCTACCATTCTTGGCGAACGAAGGGTGTACCTAGGCAACCAGGAGGGGCTGGCATTCTGCGTATGGTGGCAGAGCCGGCTCGGCTCTGAAAGGGTGCGTGGCGAGGCTGCGACCTCTATCAAGCGAGGTCGCAACGCGAATGACGCCCTTGGTTAAGCGTCGAGCCGACGCTTCTACTTTGGAAAGTAGCAGAGCCGGCCCGGCTCTGAAGAATTGGTTACACCCGGCCGACCGCCGCTATCAGCGGCTTCAGCTCCTTCATCAGCTTTTCGAAGCCGTCCAAGGAAAGCTGCTGGGCGGCGTCGCTCCAGGCTTCCTTCGGATTCGGGTGAACTTCGATTAGCAGCGAATCCGCTCCCATGGCAATCGCACCCTTGCAAAGGGCGCCCACTAGATCGGCCCGGCCACCGCCTTGGCTGGGATCAATGACCACCGGGAGATGCGATTCCTTCTTCGCAATCGGCACAGCGGCCAAGTCCAGAGTGTTGCGGGTATAGGTCTCGAAGGTACGGATGCCGCGTTCGCAAAGCATCACTTGGCGATTGCCGTGAGCCAGTATGTATTCGGCAGCCAGCAGCCATTCCTCGATCTTCATGCTGAGCCCGCGCTTCAGCAGGATAGGTTTGCCCGTCTTGGCGGCCGCCACCAACAATTGGAAATTCTGCGCGTTGCGGGCGCCGATCTGGATGATGTCCGTGTATTCCGCGACCATGTTTACGTGGTCTTCGGACAGCAACTCGGTAATCACCGCCAACCCCGTGGCTTCCCGGGCCTTGGCGAGGAGCTTCAACCCTTGCTCGCCCAATCCTTGGAACTCGTAGGGCGACGTCCGGGGCTTGAAGGCTCCGCCCCGCAGGACCTTGGCTCCCGCTGCGGCAACCCGTTCGGCGGTCACCATCAGTTGCTTCTCGCTCTCCACGGAGCATGGGCCGGCCATGATGATGATTTCCCGTCCACCGACGATGGTGTCTTTGCCCACGCGGAAATGGGAGTCCTCGGGATGCGCCTCGCGGCTGACGAGTTTGTAACGCTTCTGGACGGGCGTCACGTTCTCCACCTGCGGCCAAGCGTTGAGTGATTCGAGGGACGCGTGGGTGTTCTCGTCCCCGATTGCACCAATGACAGTGCGGGAGACGCCATGCATGACATGGGCGCGGTAGCCCAAGCGTTCGATTTCTTCGATCACGGCTTTTTCTTCTGCCGGAGCGACTCCGGCTTTGAGTACGACGATCATGGGATCAGATGAGTTAAGTTGGATTCGGACTTGGACAGTCGATCAGCCGCTGAGCGCGAACCTGGGGCAGAAATGAAAAACGCCGCAGGCTTGCACCTGCGGCGTTATGGTTCACACGGACATTACGCAACCACACGCCAGCAGGCCGAATTGGTAAAATAATACCAACCGGCAAACGTAAAGCTGGCGCTGAAACGCGTATTCACTTCTGGCGAGAAGAGTCGCAGCCCGGCCGGAGTTCGTCAATTCCGAGATGGAATGAGGTGTTTTTCGGCGCCATTTGACATAGTTACCAAAACCTAAAGTGATCGTCGTCGGCCCCAGCAAACCGAAACGCCACCAAAAACCCGGTAGGGCGAGGCTCCCGACGAGCCCTGACCTCAGCAAGACGCTTCGTTCCAAGGAAATGCAGACGTAACGAAGCGCTAGGCAC
>DATJII010000083.1:0-20510 GCA_035493435.1 Candidatus Limnocylindria bacterium
TTCGTTATCGCCGTGGCAGACCAGATCGATGACCACTGTCGCCGCCAATAGGAGAACCTCATCTTCGCCCGGGGCAATGTCCACCCCGTACGTGTCGGTCCAGGTGAACCAGCGCTTGCTTACGGTCGCTATAGTTTGCCCGTGGCGGCTAAAGGTGTATTCGCGGTCCAAGAAATCGCCCGTCGCTTCAGGGTCATCGGGGCCCGGAATATCCACCGTGAAGCGGCAGCGAAAGAGCGTGAATAGTTGTTTGCGGACCTCCGCGTAGACCTGGCCCTCACGTTCCAGGTAATAGGTGGGGCCCCACGCCAGTAGCTTTTGTCGGATGAACAGTATTTCGGTTCCGCTGACATCTCGAAACGAAAGCTTGTTGCCCCAGCTAAACGCTTTCCCGTGCACGGAAAAGACGTCCTGGTTCGCTTCGTTGCGAATGGTGTAGTTGTCTGCCCAAGCCCAGAATTTCTGGCGCATCAAATATCGCATGCAGTGACGAGAAGTTAGTGACGCCAAGTGACTTGGTGGCGCGAGACTCCGGCCGAGAGCCGGGTTGCCCGGGGGCGCAGTTGACTGCGGGAGGTCAAGGGACGTTGGATCCCAAAAAGCCGCCTTCCCAGATCCGATACGGAGACTTCCGACCGCCTCCAGAAATAGAGCGCAAGACCGGCGGCGACCGCGACCACCAGAATGCCCCATGCGAACGGAGGCATGATCGAACGGGCGGCCAGTTCCAACTGGTTGAGCAAGGCATCGCGCTGGTTCGCCTTGTCCACCAAGTCCAGTGTCCTGACTCTGGCAACGGTCTCGTCGATCATAGGCATGGCCTCAAATACTCCGCGACGGAGGCCAAGTTCGCCTCCCATCCGTGGAATGTGGAAAAGTTGGACCGGCTTGAACTGCGACGCAAGGCGATTCAACCGGCCGTCCAGCGCGGGATGCAACTCGACATCGCCTTCGGAATACCACGGTGATGATCAACGCCAATGCGTTAATCTTAGGTATCCCCATTCAAGGACGAAGGTAGAAGACCCCTTCGATGGAGAAGGTCTTGACCTTGCCGATCCGCTCGTTGGCTTCCGGCAAGGTGCTCTCACTGTGTCCCTTTAGGCGGTTCCATTCCACCCGGCCATCCCCGTACAATTCATTCATGCCCGCCATCAATGGGACGCGATTGCGATCCCGAAAACCGACGTAGTCTGGGTAGTGGGCGGAAGGGGCAGGGTTGCCGTGATTGTATCTCCAGGTGGCTTGTTCCCACCAGAGGAACATGACGTCGGCCATCAGGAGCCGATCCCCCTGGAGTCGATTGTCGGTGAGATCCTGGGGACGGGTCGCCACGTTGGCCCAGCGGCCCACCTGGCCAAAATAGGAATAGGGCGTCTCGACGTAGTTGCAGCGAAAATCGGGAGTCAGATTCGACAGGGTCTTGTAACGTTCCCACTCGGCGCTCGGACAAGCCCAAACCTGCCCCAATCGCGATCCATTGGTGGCCACGCCGGGTACATAGGGAATAAGAGATTCGGCGTTGATATACTGGGAACCATTGGCCTTGTTGAGAAAAACGGCCTCTGGATAACGCCAGCTATCGCAACCGAACACCGTTTCGAAGACGTAGTCCTGGTTGTCATTGGCGTAGAGTGTCATCCCCAGGCCGAGTTGTCGCAGGTTACTCATGCAAACGACCCGGCGGGCACGTTCTCGGGACTTGGCCACCGCAGGCAAGAGCAGCGCAGCGAGGATGGCGATGATAGCCACGACCACCAGGAGCTCGATCAGCGTGAATCCCTCCCTGCGTTGACTGGCCCTCCGCATCGTGGAAAAAAGGTGCCTAAATCCACTCGAAAAGTCACGGACGGAATATCGTTTTCGATTGAAAACAAAGAGGCTTCGGCGAGGAATGTGCTTCCTGGTGACCCCAGGCAATTTCCCGTCCTCGTGACCGGGAGTTGCACGACCCGTCCGCACGCCGATGGCAATAGGCGCGGCGAAGTTGGAGGGGTTATATCCACCACGGACGGTGATGGCGTGAACTACGTGGTCGTTGTCCGAAGAGGGCGGAACGAAACAGAAGCCCCCCAGCGAGTCCCCTTCCGGGGTTGGATTGGGCTCGGGGGCGGCCGGGGTGGCTGCAACTTCCGAGAGGATTTGCGGGGGGGGAGAAATCGGAATTCCAGCGGCGGAGAGACACGCCACCATTGCGGAACCGCGATTCTGGGAGTATCTCATGAGCAGCGAATGGACAAACTGCTGCTCATCGACGACGAAGCGGATGTGCAATACTCCTTCAAGCGGATCTTCGATTCGCCGGAATTGGAGTTGCATACCGCGTCCAGCGGCGAGGAAGGCTTGCGACTCTTAAGCAAGTGCAAGCCCGACTTGGTCATCAGCGATATCCGGATGGCGGGCATGAACGGCCTCGAAACCCTCCGGAAAATCCGGCAGATCGATCCCAAGGTGCCGGTGATCATGATGACCGCCTACGGCACCACCCAGATGGCTATCGAAGCCATGAAGCTGGGGGCCTACGACTATCTGCTGAAGCCTTTCGACGTCCCGAAACTAAAACTATTGGTTGCCGCGGCGCTCAAGGCATCCCGGGACATGAAGCAGACGGTCGCCTTGCAGCCGCTGCTTGAGCCGCAGGACTATGACCAGGGAGTGATCGGCCGCAGTGAGTCGATGCAGACGGTGTTCAAACTGGTCGGGCAAGTCGCTGCGACGGACGCTACGGCGCTGATCACGGGAGAAAGTGGCACTGGCAAGGAATTGGTGGCCCGCGCGGTGTACCACAACAGCCGTCGAGCTCAGGGCCCCTTCATCGCCATCAATTGCGCGGCCATTCCCGAGAATCTGCTGGAGAGCGAATTGTTCGGCCATGAAAAGGGAGCGTTCACCGGGGCGACCGCCCAACGCATTGGCAAGTTTGAGCAATGCAATGGAGGGACGGTGTTTCTCGACGAAATCGGGGACATGCCATTGGCCACCCAGACGAAGATTCTCCGGGTACTCCAAAACGGCACGTTGGAACGGGTCGGTGGGAATGAGACGATCAAGGTGGATGTCCGGGTTATCGCCGCGACGAATAAACCGCTGGAGGACGCCGTGGCCCGGAAGGAGTTCCGCGAAGACCTGTTTTATCGCCTAAACGTCGTTCGAATTCATCTGCCACCCTTGCGGGAACGCAAAGAAGACATTCGGCTATTGGTGGATTTTTTCCTGCGTCGGCAGGCGGGTGCGGGAGGGACTCCCAAGACCTTGAGTGGAGCGGCCTTGTCGTTGCTGGAAGCCTATCAATGGCCGGGTAATGTGCGCGAATTGGAGAACGTTTTGCGCCGGGCGGTGGTGGTGGCTAAAGGACCTTCGCTCGTCCCGAACGATTTCCCGCCGGAGTTGACCAATGCCAAATCGTCGGTTCAAGCGGCTCCGGTTGTTCAAGCTGCTTCAGCCGTCACTGACGCCCCCGTGCCGGTTCCCACCGGAGAATCGTCCGGGCCGCAGGATTTGGCGAGCATCGCCAGAACCCTGTTCGAGTGGGCCAAGGCCAACGGCAAGTTAAAGGTGTTACCTGCCGTCGAACGTGAACTAGTCATCGAGGCCTTGCGCGAAACGAGTGGCAATCAGGTCCAAGCGGCGAAGCTGTTGGGGATTACCCGGGCCACCTTGAGGAAACGAGTGGAAAAATTCGGGATCAAGCGAGAGCTGGTGGTTCATTAGCAGTTGCCAGGGCAACAGCGTTTACCTTCGAATATGCCAGTTCCTGTCGTATCGCGGGCTGAAATGCGCGCTTGGGAAGAAGCTTCTTGGGCGGCCGGAGCGACTTCCCAGGGAGTCATTGAACGAGTGGGGCAGGCGCTGGCTCGACGGCTGTGTGTCGCTGCGGCGACCCACGAAACGATTTTGGTTTTGGCAGGCAAGGGGAACAATGGCGCCGACGCGCGTGCTGCCTTGCCACACTTGGGGATGCGTCCGGTGGAACTCCTCGAGATCACCGATCCCGTCCGAGGACTCGAAGCACTAAATATCCATCTGGCAAAGTCCCGACCTGATTGGATTGTCGATGGACTTTTCGGCATTGGGTTGAGCCGTCCCCTCGACGATGCCTGGCGAAAAGTGATCGCTGCCATCAATGCCAGCGGAGCGACCGTGGTGGCGGTGGATATTCCGTCAGGCTTGGACTGCGATTTGGGAACACCTGCGGGAGAGGCCATCCGGGCGGCACTCACCTTGACTATTGGGGCGCCCAAGATCGGGATGATTCGGGAAGCGGCGGCGGAATATGTCGGAAGGGTGGAAGTCTTGGATGATGTAGGTCTTACCACGCCACCGACGCCAGCGAGTGAATGTTACTGGGGTCTAGCCCGTGATTTCAGTAATTTTCCGCCTCGTCGGGCATTCCAGTCCCATAAGGGAACCTACGGTCATCTGACCATCCTGGCGGGTAATTCTGGTTATCATGGGGCGGCTGCTTTGGCGTCCAGGAGTGCGTTACGGGCGCGGCCAGGATTGGTTTCCTTGGTGACCCTGCCCTCGGTTTTCATCCAACTGGGAAGCCAACTGGCCGCCGTTATGGTTCATCGGTGGAAGGCCAAGCAACCCTTGCCGGACAAATCGACCGCCGTGTTGGCTGGGCCAGGCCTTTCGGGAGCCAATATTCCGGCGGAGTATCGGGACTGGATTCAACGCCTGTGGCGGGAGTCATTTGACGCTGTGATTGCCGACGCGGGCACGCTCGACTGGCTGCCACGGCGGGCGGTCGGATCGAATCCGGCTCGGGTGATTACGCCGCATCCGGGGGAGGCAGCCCGCATGTTGCGTCTGACCACGACTGAGATTCAGGCGGATCGGGTGCGGGCGTTGCGGGAATTATCCAAGCTTTACGGCGAATCCTGGGTGGTATTGAAGGGAAACCAGACCCTGATTGGGCGTTCCCAGGGGCCGATCTACGTCAACGGAACCGGCAATCCCGGACTCGCCCAAGGGGGGACGGGCGACGTGCTGGCGGGATTTATTGCCGGACACCTGGCGCAACCGGCGATGATCAAAGATCCGCTTCTGGCCATTCGCTATGCTGTGTGGGAACACGGCGCGGCGGCGGATCGCCTGGAAGCAGAACGCACCAATTGGTCCTCGGAAGAGTTATTGGAGAAGTTGGGAGACGACCCTGACCGGCGCAATCGAGGAGCTATTTGGCGTACTCCACGTAGCGAGTCTCACGAATAACGGTCACCCGGATTTGTCCCGGATAGAGCAACTCGTCTTCGATTCGGCGGACCAATTCCCGGGCCATTTTCAGGGATAAATTATCGTCGACTTCCACCGGATTGACGATGACCCGGATTTCGCGGCCGGCTTGCACCGCGAATGCCTTTTCGACCCCGGGAAACTCCATCGCCAAGCGCTCGAGGTTTTCGAGGCGCTTCAGGTAAGTGGTCATGCTCTCGCTTCGGGAGCCGGGACGGGAGGCACTCATGGCATCCGCCGCCGCTACCAGAATTCCGATGAGATTTTCGTGCGGCACTTCGTCGTGGTGGGCGGCGACGGCGTTGACTACATCGGGATTTTCGTTCAGCCGTTTCAAGAAATCGGCACCCACGAGGGCATGGGGTCCTTCGATCTCATGGGTCATGGCTTTGCCGATGTCGTGGAGCAAGCCAGCTCGTTTGGCCAATTCCACGTTCTCGCCCAATTCGGCTGCCATCAGCCCGCTGAAATGAGCCACCTCAATGGAATGTTCGAGGACGTTCTGGGAAAAGCTGTAGCGGAAATGGAGTTTGCCCAGAATCTTGATCGCATCCAGATGGATGGGGCCGAGGCCTGCCTTGAAGAGCGCTTCTTCGCCCTTGCGCACGATAAACTCGTCCATTTCCAAAACCACGGCCGCCACCACTTCCTCAATGCGTGTTGGGTGAATCCGGCCGTCGAGGATGAGACGCTCCATCGCTTGGCGGGCTATTTCACGGCGAACAGGATCGAATCCCGAAAGCACGACGGCGTTGGGAGTGTCGTCGACGAGCACCGTGACCCCGGTGGCGTTTTCAAAGGCGCGAATATTGCGACCGTCACGACCGATGATGCGGCCCTTCATGTCGTCCCCGGAGAGGGCGACGGTGGCGGTGGTCGTTTCAAACGTCTGTCGTCCGGCGTAGCGTTGGATGGCAATGGCCACCATGCGGCGGGCCTGTTCCTCAGCGCTGGATTTGGCCTTTTCGAGGATATGCCGGGTAAGATCGGCGGCGTCCTTGGAAGCTTCCTGTTCCACTTCCTTGAGGAGCAGTGTCCGGGCTTCGAGGGAGTTGAGTTGGGCGAGGCTTTCGAGTTCTGTCCGGCGTTTGCCGCTCAGTTGTTGAAGCTCCGAGCGATCTTGGTCCAGGGCGGCCCGGGCAGAATCAATGGCTTCGGTCCGAAGCCGGAGATCGGCCTCTTGCTGGGCGAAACGGTCCAGTTGCCGATTAATGGTTGTTTCCCGTTCTGCCAGACGGGCTTCCGCCAGAGAGAGTCGTTCCTTTTGGGTTCCCAATTCCCGTTCCAATTCGGCCCGAGAGCGCGCCAACTCCTCACGGGCGTTGGCCTGAAATTTGGATTGCGCCGTCTCGCTCTCGCGCCGACACAGATCCGCCGTGTCGCGTTCGCGGGTAGACAGCTCGGCTCTCAGAGCTCGCTCCTTGAACCGGTATAATAAAACACCGACGACCGTGCCTGCGGCCAGTAAACCAGCCGACACGATCCAAGTTTCCCAAGACATTTTTCAATTCCAACCGTCCGGGTGGGGCCGGGCAGCCAGACTCCGATTTACACGCGTCACCGCCAGTCACCAAACGATTCCTCCCATGCTTTCATGTCGAGAACTCCCGGGCGAACCAGCGTGGAATACAGATGGTTCCGAATCGCTATTGCGACCCGCACTGTCTTCCGCTGAAAACACTAACTCAAAGGGGGGTAATAAGTCCAGCCCGGTCCGCCTAGGTGAATTAGTGGATGAAATCTGTGGAGGTCTTGGGACCTCTTGGCGATTGCCTGATGCCTCGACAATCAGCCTCGATTCCCTCATCGTCCCTCGATGGAGCAGTGGATTGCCGATTACATCGCCGCCCAACAAAAGGCACTCAATTCAGTCCCTCATGACACGCTCAAGTCGATCATCGAGGTCATTCGAAAAGCATGGCAGGAAGATCGCCAGATCTTCATCGCGGGAAATGGCGGCAGCGCCGCCAACGCCTCCCATTTCGCAGTCGATCTGGGTAAAGGAGCAAGTGATGTTCTGCCCCGGCGTTTTCGCGTGCTCTCGTTGACCGACAACACGCCGTGGATTACCGCGATCGGCAACGATTATTCGTACGACGATATTTTCAGCCGGCAGATGGCCAACTTTGCCCGGGCAGGAGACGTCTTTATTGGCATCAGTGTCAGCGGGAATTCGCCCAACCTGGTAAAGGCGTATCAATGGGCCAAGGAACGCGGGGTGGTGACGGTAGCTTTGGTCGGTAAGAAGCGTGGACAGATGGCTGAACTGGCCGATCACGTCATTGTCATCGACGACACCCACTATGGCCGCGTGGAGGACGTCCAGATGAACATCCTCCATATCCTTTGCTACGCCTTTTGGGAACGTCCGGAAATCGTCAAGTAGCCGCGCTTGGCATCTGGTTTGGTAGGATTCCCCATGTCCCATTCCCGCCCATCCCCTGCTGGCACGCCCGACGTGGTGGTGGTCTGCCAGCTCTTTCATCCGGAGCTGATCAGTACCGGACAAACGCTCACTGAACTGGTGGAAGAACTGGTTCGTTTGGGGCTTAAGATCACCGTGATTGCGGCGCAGCCTACGGTGCTGCCCGGGAGTAAACGGGTGGATTCAGTCATTTACCATGAAGGAGTGACGATTATCCGAACCTGGAGCACGCGCTTCCCGAAGACCAACTTCATTGGCAAGCTCTTCAACGTCTCCACCTTTTTCCTCAGCGCCACGTGGCGGATTCTCGTCGATTATCGTCAGCCGCAATTGTTGCTCCTGACCAATCCGCCATACCTGCCGTTGCTAGGCTGGTTCATGCATGTCTTGCGGCGGCAGCGCTTTGGGGTGCTCCTCTTTGACATTATGCCGGAGCAGGCCGAATTGATTGAGTTCATCAAGCCGAACGGGTTGGTAGCGCGGGCTTGGCGGAAGTTGAACCAACTCTGGTACGGACGCGCCGCCTACGCCGTGGTGTTGAGTAGCGACATGCTGGAAGGAGCGTTGAAGAACGCCAACTTGCTGGGCACCAGCGCGGAGGCGCAGGCGAGGGCCAAGACGCACGTCATCCACGTCTGGTCGGATGATCGCCTGATCCAGGGACAGCCGAAGTCCGCTTCCAAGGAAGCCCAACGGTTGGGCGTGGAGAACAAGTTCGTCGTCCAGTATTCCGGTAACCACGGACGCTTTCACGACATCGAGTCGTTATTCCGCATCGCGCAGAGCTTCCAGCCGGATGAGGGAGTAGTTTTCCAATTCGTGGGCGAAGGCCAAAAGAAGAAGCTTGTCAACGAGAGCCTAAAGCAGTCGCCCCAGCCACATATTTATTCGTCCAGCTACGTGCCGAAAGAACTGCTGGCCGATTCCTTGTCGATGGCGGACCTCGGCGTGGTGGCACAACTTCCGGGCCAGGAACGGGTGTGCTATCCGTCCAAGTTATTGGGCGTGATGGCGGCTGGCCGCGCTGCCTTGGCCATTTGTCCGCCGGATTGCGAGATGGCGAGGATGATTCGCAAGTACGAGCTGGGGTTCGTAGTGGCCAATGGCGATATTGAAGGGGGTCGACGGGTACTCTTGGAGGCGGCCGCAAATCCGGAGCGGGTTCGGCAAATGGGAATACGGGCGGCCGAACATTTGCGGGCGCATTTCACCCTGGCCCAAGCCGCGCGGGGGTACCACTCGCTCATGACCACACACGCCCGGGATTGATGGGCTACCGCCTGCGGCTGTTCACGGCTTCCCCCATCCAGCGGAGCACTTGTGTTGCAGAAATCGCCGGTTGAGTGGCCAAGATAGTGTGATCCGCGTTCCAGATAAGACGGCTGGCACGAAACGAGATGCACTCGTTATTGAGCCATTGGGTTACGGGCCACCAAGGCACGACGGGGTCCCAGAGCCCAACGAGTGAGTAAATCGGAACTTTGCAGTGGGAAACAAAGTCCCGAAAATCCGCTGACTCGATAAGCTGCAGACGGTGAACTATGGCTGACCGTTCCCCCGGGCGACTGCGCCGTGCCACAAAGGCGTCGATCTGGGTAAACGTTTCCGGGGCTTGGCGGTGTCGCCACCGGGCAAAGGCTTGGTAGAATTTTAGGAAACCCAGAAAGAAGGATCGAGGCATAGCCCGGCCCAATTGATAAGCCGCTTCGACAGCGATTTGAAGGGGGTGGCGGACAAATCCGCCGGCCAAAATGACCCCATCTGCTTCAAAGCCTAATTGCAACAAACTCCAAGCGATCTGCGAACCAAACGACTCGGCCAGGATCCAGCCTAGGGTGATGCCATGGGCGGCCAAGGCAATCTGGACTTGTCCGGCATACTCCTTGAGGGACCACGTGGCGGTGCGCGGGTAGTTGAATTCCACGAACCGTACCCGTCCGGCGACCGCTGCCCGGAATGAACTTACCAGCGTCCAATCGCCATGAAGTCCGGGCAGATAGATCAGCGTGGGTAGGTCTGCTGTTCCGTGTACCCTGATTTCAAGAATGTCCGCTTCGGAGCCCATGGCGAGATGAAGCGGACATTTTGTCGATTACCCGACTAGACGATCACTGGTTTGCCAGTAGCGTGACTGATCCTGGCAGCGGCAGTTTGAGCGCCAGCGAGGGCGGCATCACCGACGGCTTCGATAAGGACGCGAAGGAGGTGCTTCTTGCCGTCCACCAGGGTGGCGGTGAATTCCGCAACCGAGATGGTTGTTCCGGACAGGATTTGGCTGGAGACCGAGACGACGTTAGTGCCTTCCTTAGCCAGCCATTGATCCAAGGCTGCCGCAGTCAAACTTGCTTCGCGCCAGAATTTCTCCTGGTCGAGGGTCACTTCACGGCAACGTTTGATGACAAATTCGCGGTCCAAGAACGAGATGAGATTACCCGCCTTGGGGCCCGCTTCGCGATCCAATAGCACTCGGTAGATGGCCTTGAAGGCGCTGGGCTGATCTATAGGCGTGAGCCGGGCGGCATTGAAGACGGAGACTTGGAGATCTTCGCCACTCCATGAGGCGGCCTGTTCCAACGCTCCCGCAAAAGTGTGAAGGAATCCGTTCTGGGTGGCGGAAAGTTCGGCTGCCCGTGCCGGAAGAGTGGGTTGCAACCGGGTCTTTTCCTCCTCGGTCGCGTAGTGTTCCACCCAATATTTGGAGGCCCGGATACGCCGATCCAGGTACTTGCGTTCCTGATCGGTAAAGGGCGAGCCCTTGCGCTTTTCCAGTTCCTTCACCGCATCCAAGTGCGGCATTTGGATTAGTGCGGTGACCAATTGGAAGTCTGCCACCCAGCAATCGGGCTCGATTTCCACGCGCGACATCTCATAGATGCGCTTATCGTCGACAGAGATTTTTGGATCGTTGAAATAACGATGACGAAACCGGTCGAACTCATTGAACACCTTGATGATGTGAACCTCAGAGGAGTCAAAGTTCACATGCTGCTTCGGGGTGGTGCGGATCATGAGGAACCGCAGGACTTCCGGTGGCAGGAAATCCGCCATGCCACGCGAGGAGACGCCCACGCCCTTGGAGGAACTCATCTTGGCACCGCCCACGAGGAAGAAATCGTAGGGGCAATTCAGCGGCGGCTTTTGGCCGTAGATTTCCTTGAGGCAAGCCATGGCGACGTCGCGGGACCCGCCCTTGGTGCTGTGGTCCTGGCCTGCGCCTTCAATGGTGACCGGGAAGGTCTTCCACTTGGCGCACCACTCGAGCTTCCACGGCAATTTACCCCGACCATCAAAAGGTGACATCTTGCCCCGATGGCCGCAGCCCTTGGCCCAAGTGACCATGTCCGGCCGGCACTGGTAGGTGACCTCCTTTCCATCGTAGGCAGTGACTTCGGTGGTGCCGATGCGGCCGCACTTTTCGCAGATGACCTGAAAAGGGTGCCAGTCGTCAGGCCGCTCCGATCCACTGACCTCCTTATAAATCCGGCGCACGACGTGGGCTTGGCGCAGGATAGTGTCGATGGCCTCGTTGAACTTTCCACTCCGGTAGACGTCGCGCATCCGGTAGAATTCCGGCTGGATGCCGAGTTCGGCAAAGACGCCCCAGAACTCGGAAATAAAATGGTCGGCCATGTCGGTGGCCGTCGAACCGGGAGGAGGCGGGGTGTTACAAAGCGGTGCGCCGAGGTATTTCTCGAAATGCTCGGCTTGTCCGTAGGGGATTTCGTCCACCGGATCGTAATCGTCGCAGCCAAAGAGGTACCGGACGGGAACGCCCTTGGCTTTCAGCGTGCGAAAAATCGCATCGTGAATCAAAGGTCCGCGTAACGCCCCCACATGGGCACGCCCGGAAGGGGTCTTCGAATCATTGATGACTTGAGGCCCCTCGAGCTTTTCCACCAACTGGTCGCACCAAAACATAGTCTGCCGGTTCGTTTGGTCCCCGAACCCTGGTGAAACGGATTTCCCTGAGGTTGTGGCACTCGAACCGGAAGGGATAGGATGCCATGTTTTGTCCTGCAAAAGCAACACATCGGAACGAGGGGCTTGGGCGGGGGCGAATCTTCGAATCGTGGGTGATGCCATTCTGTGTCCCTTTCTCGGGTTTTCCCCGGAGACCCTCCGTTGACGAGGAACTAAACTAACCACCCACACCGAATCGAATGCCCTTCGATCCCGGAGGGATCACAGCGATTATCCGGTCGGTTGAGTCCGCGAAACCATCGGTATTGGTCGTAGAATCAGCGGCTCGCGTCCGCCGCGTATTTCGGGTTCCCACGTATCGCGAGCACGGATTTCCGCCAATATTTCCGGCATCAGGCCAGCCCCCTTCCATTTCGAGCGTCCTTCGTTCCATCGACGCTCGCGATGCGCCAAGGGAAAAATACACCTTGGGCGCGAGCGATAACTTCGGCTTCAATTCCGGTGGTATCGCTGCGCTCAACCACACGGCTACTGGCTGGCATCCTCCGGATGCTCTTCCGGTCGAAACCAAACTTCCGACCCCGGGCTCACCTGCAGTTTCAACCACCTCTGCCCACGAAGTGAAGATGCGCCCTTGGGAAGACGGGTCCGGCTTGCTTGGGTAACAAGGAGGGGCTAGCCCACTTGAGGAGTACGCTGAACGTACTGGATCGCGACCAGGGTCAGGCCGAAATAGACGAATTGTTGGAAACCGCCATTGAAGTCGTTGGTCAGCCATAGGCCGAATCCGAGCTGGAGGAAAACGAACAGGCTTATGGTTAGTGATCCCTTCAGCCATGGCGCTGCGGGCTGTCGGAGGAACTCGAATCGCAGGAGCGCCATCGCAGCCAGGGCGAAGGCCAACAACTCCATGAGGGTGAGCCACCAAAAGGAGGCGGCTACACCGGGGAATCGTCCCAGGAAAGTGGGACCGAATTTTTCAGCAAACCAAGGTGGTCGGCCATCGATGACTTTGCCGATCCCGGCGAAACCCCAGACCATCAGGTACAGGAGAGTGATGGCGAAAAGAACGAGTGGGCGCATCCAACGTTCCACGAGTTGGGTCATGGCAGCCGAGTGAAGCAGACGATGTCAGTCAAGGCAATCGTGACTGACGGGGCGCTGTCGTTGCAGGAGCAGGCAGAGCTGAAGAAAGTATATACTCATACGGAGAGCGGGCCACTGCTGAAATGGCGCTTGGCCCGGTGAACTCCGTCGATCGAGGCCAGTTTGAGTCCAGACATGACGAAGCCGCAGGGTTTTTTGACGTTTTATTGATTGGCAGCCGCTCACATACCAACAGATACGGCGCACGACGTGGGCTGGCGCAGTGGGAGGTTATACCGGCAGCAAAACCAATTCAGAAACCACTCAATCTGTCAGCGCAGAAGCCCGAAATTGCGAAGGCCGAATCCGATGCACCTGTTGAAACGCAGCCGAGAAACTGGACAGGCGCATCGCGCTTTTCGCGTGGATGGGAGAAAGTGGTGTAGCTTATTCTTGTCCTGGTATGGTGTCCCGCAAGTAAATTCGTGCCATGGCAGTGTCTCGAAATAATCGACATTCCAGCCATTTAGAAACGAAAAGAATCTATGAGACATCACACTAGTGTGGTGTCCCGCAAGTAACTTTCTTAAATGATCCGGCGTCTGAGTACGGCATGAGAAAGGGCCGTCCTAAAAGCTTTGAAATCAAACTCAGCGACCACGAGCGCGAGACCTTGGTCGAAATCAGCCGTTCCCGGTCACTGGCGCACGGTTTGGTAAGGCGGGCCAAGATGCTCCTGCTTTCTGACGAGGGGCTTGGCAATACTGATATCGCCGCTCGTTTCGAGGTTTCCATTCCCACGGTGGCGCATTGGCGGCAGCGTTTTAAGGATCATGGCTTGGCCGGATTGTATGACAGTCCCCGGCCCGGCAGGCCTCGCACCCATGAGGAGGACGAAATTGCAGCTCTGCTCCGCAAATGCCTCCAGGGCAAGCCCGAGCAGGCCACTCAGTGGAGTGTCCGGAGTCTGGCCGGGGAGACCGGCTTTTCCAAAAGTTCCGTTCAGCGTTACTTGAGCCTCTTTGGGGCCCAGCCGCACCGGAGCAAGGGCTTCAAGCTTTCCAACGATACGCTCTTCATTGAAAAGGTCCACGATATCGTCGGACTCTACCTCCACCCGCCCGACAAAGCGCTGGTTCTATGTGTCGACGAGAAAAGTCAGATCCAAGCCTTGGAACGCACGCAGCCCTTGCTGCCCATGGGGCTGGGATATGTCGAAGGCGTGACCCACGACTATGTCCGCCACGGCACCACCACCCTTTTTGCCGCTTTGAATGTCCAAAGTGGTGAAATCATCAGCCAGTGCCGCCGCCGTCATCGCCACCAGGAATTCCTGGCCTTCCTCCGTCATTTGGACCAGAGCGTTCCCGCGGAATTGGATTTGCACCTGATCGTCGACAACTACAGCACGCACAAACACCCCCAGGTCCGTGCCTGGCTGGCGGCCCGTCCCCGGTACCATGTCCACTATACTCCCACCTATTCCTCCTGGCTGAACCAAGTGGAGCGGTGGTTCGGCTTGATCACCCAGCGGGCCATCAGGCGGGGATCCTTTTCCAGCGTCAAAGAACTGGTGGGGCGCATCAAGGCCTTCGTGGAACACTATAATCGCAATCCCAAGCCCTTCGTTTGGACCGCCACTTCAGAGTCCATCTTGGACAAGATTGGGCGACTTACTAAACTTATTTGCGGGACACCACACTAGGCGTGTCTTCAAAATGCATTTACACGGTCTGCGGGGCAAAAGGGGCGGGAGCGAGGATACGCCCCCTTTTTCCTTTCACGGATCGCAGCCAGATTGTGACTTCATTGACTAAATCTTCGTACCAACTTCACTATCGAAGCGCCATGGTAGAGGTCATTCAGCAATGGATTCTTAAGTTTAAGCGTGCCGGGCGTGTGGACAGAGCGTTCCTCGTCGCCGGAGTGCTGCTTTCCATCCCAACTTTCTTAAAGAAACAGCTCACCGACCTCTTCCCATCAATCTCCGCGAAGCTCGCGCCTTATGGCTGGCTTGATCAGTATCTGCAAGGGGTTTGCCTAGCCGCCGTCAGCAGTCTCCTCGTTTATGGTGTCTGGAAAATTTGGCTTCGGACGCCGCCAACGCCAAAAGAAGTAATCATCGACCCGGGTCCACTCAAGGGCGGTTCGTCCTACGGCCCGCAGGACGGTGAACTCTTTCTCCGGCTTGGTCGCCGGGATGAACTCGGCCAACTTTGGGGTTGGGTGCTGGACAGCAATGTCCCGTTTATCGCGATCAAAGCTGAATCTGGAGCTGGCAAGACCTCTCTGCTCCGCGCTGGACTCCAGTACCTCCTTACCCAGAAATACGATGCGCTCGCTCCCAAACAATTAGCTGCCATTCCCACAGTCTATTGCGAAATGCGGCCGTCTGATCCCGTCGGCGACTTGCTTGCGCTTATTCGCGGGGAATGGAAAACCGTCGGCATCGCTGCTTCACCGCCCACGACCCTCCAAGAATTGCTTCAGTACTCCTCCGACTTTCCGCGCAGACTAGTGCTAATGCTCGATCAATTCGAGCAACTCCGCGAGGAAGACTCACGCCATGCACCTGTGTTCGAGTTCCTGTCAGGTTTGGCCGCACGCCGAGGCCCTTGCCATCTTACCTGTGTGGTTGCGTTCCGCGAGGAATACGCATCTGCGTGGATGAACTTTTGCGTCCAGCGGCTCGACGCCAAAAATCTCCTCCGCCCCCGCGAACTTATTCTCAATCTTTTCCGCCGTGATGACCGCCCGGAACGCAATTCTGATGCTGTCTTGGTTACCCTCGCTGAACAAGCCAAGCTAGAAATTGATGACGCCCGAAAGCCCCTGTTGGAGGCTTTGACTGATCTGAAAGGACGCATCTCTCCATTCGATCTCAGCGTCTCCCTACTATGCCTTTCTCAACTGGGAAGGAGCCATATCGGGGTACGGGATATTCCGGCCAACGGCCTCCAGGGCCTATTCGCCCAATATCTTGAGGGGTTGCTGGAACATGTGCAAGAGGAGGAGCGGGCTCTCGTCTTTGGTGCCATCTACTTCGGCCTTATCGAACACGACGCCGACCGGTCCGGTGATGGCCCACGCCGGA
This sequence comes from Candidatus Limnocylindria bacterium, assembly GCA_035493435.1. Taxonomy (GTDB): domain Bacteria; phylum Verrucomicrobiota; class Verrucomicrobiia; order Limisphaerales; family UBA9464; genus DATJII01. Next base: position 15,765 of record DATJII010000083.1, read on the forward strand.
TCGCGGAGGGCCGCGCTCTTGGCGAGTTAGCCAAGGGCCGCCTGCTCGATTCGCGCCGACTTGAATACGCCCTCAATACCCTTTCTCAACGTGAGGCCGGCCTGTTGGAACGGCTGCCCGACGTTGGAGGAGGACCCCGATATCGATTGCTCCACGAGCGATTCGTTCAAGCCATCCGCATGTTGTCGGGCGTGCATCTGGCGGAGGCCGACAAGGCGCGGGCCAAACTCCGCATCGCCTACCAGTCCTACATCCTCACCCGCCGCTGGAGCCACCTTCTTACCGGAGTTGATCTCCAATTAGTCCACGTTCATTGGGCGGACCTTCCGCACGGTGAAGATGCTCGCGAGTTAGAGGATTTCTATAGGCGTAGCTTATCCCGACGCACGGCCAGCCGTATCATTGGAACCAGCGTTATGACGATGGTTCTGTGTGTGGCCTACTGGGGAATACAACAAGCCCGCGATAACTATTGGTACGAGAAACTCGCCAAATGGCGGCTTCCGCGCGACCTTTACAATGTTCAGGGCCAGCTCACCAAGCTGCACGTCCAAAACCGCCAGATGGAAGACGCCCGATGGATCAACGTGATGTTGACGGATTTGGAATTTCATTGCCCAAACTTGCGGTGGTTTCCTAAATTCTCGAGAGCGTTGACTAACCTATCGCTAGCCGACTGCAACATTACGGATGCGGAAGTGTGCAGCCGTCTGCCGGCTCTCGCCTCGCTAGACTTGGGCGGGAACAAGCTGACCACTTTGGCCGGACTGGAGAAGCTGCCCGCTCTGACCTCGCTAGACTTGGGCGGGAACAAGCTGACCACTTTGGCCGGACTGGAGAAGCTACCCGCTTTGACCTCGCTGCACTTGGGCGGGAACAAGCTGACCACTTTGGCCGGACTGGAGAAGCTGCCCGCTCTGACCTCGCTGGACTTGAGCGGGAACGAGCTGACCACTTTGGCCGGACTGGAGAAGCTGCCCGCTCTGACCTCGCTGGACTTGGGTGGGAACAAGCTGACTAACTTGGCTGGGCTGGAGAAGTTGCCGGAACTGGAGTACCTATGGCTACCCAAAAACGATTTAAACCCAATGAATTTGGTGGGGAATTTACCCAAACTGGTGTTTCTCGACTGTACCGGGAACTTTTTGGGTGTGGGTGGAAGGGGAAGAAAGGGGGAAACGAATGGACTCAGCGGCGAGATCCAATTTGGTATCTATACGGACAGTCTCAAGCCGCTTCCTTTGCGCATTCGCGGCCTGACGTTCAGCGTCGATTGAGACGTGCCGCAGCGGTTCACTGTTGACGACGCACTTCGGATACCAATCACCATAATCGGCAGGAAGTGAAAAGTTTTGCCGCTAGTGTGGTGTCTCGCAAATAAGCTTAGGAAGTCGGCCAATTTTTTCGAGGATTGATTCCGGGGTGCCGATCCACGCGAAGGGTTTGGAATTCTGATTGCAGTGCTCCACCAAGGCGTCGATTTGTCGAACGAGTTCTTTGACGCTGGAAACGGAACCTCGTCTGATGGCTTGTGGGGTGATCGATCCGAACCAAGGCTCCACTTGGTTCAACCAGGAGGAATAGGTGAGTGTGTAGTGGACATAATACCTGAGACACGCTGCCAGCAAGGCCGCGATCCGAAAACACCGGCGCCAATGCGCCACCGTGGGAATGGAAACTTCAAAACGAGCGGCGATATAAGTGTTGCCAAATACTTTATCGGAAAGCAGAAGCATCTTAGCCCGCCTTACCAAACCGTGGGCCAACGAGCCAGAATGATTGATTTCGATCAAAGCCTCACGTTCACGGTCTCTAAGTTTTGTCTCAAAGCTTTTGAGCCAGCCCTTTCTCATATCTGGCTCAGACACCCGACCATTTTAAAAAGGTTACTTGCGGGACACCACACTAGCTTGGTCCCTCCAGTGGCAACCCAGATTCGCGAAGTGCTCCGCTTTGCGGCGCAGGATTTCCGAACGACAGAATAATCGTTTACGCCATGATGCGTTCGACCGTTTCGATCACCTGATCCGCGGATGGTATATGTGCTGTGGCGGCGGAGGCGGCGTCTGGGGTGTGGTCTCGGTCGAGCCAGATTCGTTTGATACCCAATTCGCGGGCTGGGGCAATGTCGTGAAACCAGCTGCAGGCCACGTGCACCCAATTCGCATGGTTGACTCCGGTGGTCCGTGAAAAATAGCGGAAGTGGCTGGCGGAGGGCTTATAGTCCCGCACCCGTTCGGCGGTGATCACGAGATCGAAGGGTTGGCGGAAATTACGCTGGGTTTGGGCAAAGAGGTCTTCATCGCAATTGGTCAGGACGGCGAGTTTCCAACCGCCGGCGCGTAGGTTCGACAGCATGGGTTCCACGTCCGCGAAGATAGGCAAAGCGTCCCACGTCTCTGGAAGCTTGCGGGCCTGGGCTTCGCTAAATGGGAGGCCTATTTTCTGGGCGGCCCGCAATAGACCGGTGGTGAGTACGTCCCGGTAAAGCCGATGCGGACGCTCAGCTTCCAAGGGAGCCTCAAACTCGTGATAGGCCGACAGCAATTCTGCGGTCCGTGCGCCCGCATAAGGACCAACGGCATTGGCAAAGCCGGTGTGCCAATCGACCAGGGTGCCGAAGCAATCAAAGGTGATCCAATGATCACTCACCGCAACGCCCAATCTTCGTTGAAGAAATCCGCCGCCACGATCTTGCCTGGGTACCGGGCATTCGGCGGCTGATTGATGTCCAGCACGGCCCAATCCGGGAGTTTGGGAGTTTGCCGGGCGTTGTTGAGATAATCATATTCGCGGTAGGTCGCGCCGCTGTTGATCACGATGTAGTGTTCCGGATTCAGCGGATTTGGGAAAACCAGGACGGGCACGTGGTCGGCTGCGCCATAGTGTTCCTTGCCCACGTCAATGCCGTCTTTCGTCCAACGTATCGGAAGCTTATCCGCGATCTTCGCGAGCAATAGGTTGCTGTTGGGATCGCCCCACAGGGCCAGATTCCTCGTGCGGATATCTTCATCGGTCACGTCCTTGTCCACCTTTTGGGGGGCATCGCCGCGGAATTGGCTGCGCCATTGGGCAATAGCGCGGGTCGACTCCGATTTCACCCAGGCATCTACTTTTTCGTTTAACGACGTGCCGGAAGGCAGGACGACCAGGAAACTATCCATGAAGGCGTCATCTATTGGACCTTGGAGACCGTGCCTTTTGTGCAGTCCGTTCACGGTGGCGGGTCCGGGTCTCCAACTGGGGCCTTCGCGATGAAAGGAGGCGTGCCACGAGCGCTCGGACGCGGGCCTTGGCGCGAGGATGGTTTGGCCGTCCAATACCACCTGGACGTCGCGACCGGCGGCAAACGGCGCGAGCCCGGGTGGCATGTGGAACGAAAGGGCCGTGATATTCCTGGTCTTGGCGCTGACCCGATTTTCATCCTGCCAGGCGGCCTCGACACGCGCGGGTTCCCAGTGCTCTTGAAGTCCATCCAATTGGACCCAGGCCATGGTGTTATAGTGCAGGGAATGAGTGACGAAACGGACTTCGCGGGGCAGCGGATCGCGGCCATGGGTGGCGATGGCGTCAATGCGGCGGCTGAGTTCGGCCTTGGTGACCGGCTCATAGCTGTGGCCCGTCTTGGGGCCGATGAGATGCGTCAACGTCAGCCCTTCGTCCGCCATGGCTTTTTCCATAGCCTTGGCCGCCTGCATCTGTTTGTCGTTCTCGCCGCTATAGGCGATCAAGGGCACCATCGTGGTGTTCAACGCGACACTGGTTGAGTCGTATAGGCGCCAGAGCTTCCTCTCCCAGAGCGGGGGATTGAGCGTTTCACCCTGGAACACCCGTAGGAATTCCTCAGTTTCCGAGAATCCCGCTCCCGGGGCCGCCGCCGCCCATTGTGCCGCATAGTGTGTCGTGAAATGCCAGCAGGCAGCTCCGCCCAGGGAAAATCCACGGACGACCAGGCGATCCTCGTCGATGGGATAGTTCTTCTTTACGTCGGCCAGGGCTTCCCAGAAATCTGTCTCACCGGCTAGGCGGCTGCCATTGCAATAACGTCCATAGAGATGAAGCACCAAGGTATCCGCCGGGTGGAATTCCCCTGGGCCGCCCATGCGATCTCGCAGGAAGGAAAGTTCGCTGAGTGTCTCGCCGCGCCCGTGGAACCAGAAATCGAGGCGCCAACGCTTGCCCGATTGGGGGCTGTAGGAACCTGGAATGACGAGTCCGTAGGGTTGGATCGATCCATCGATGCGCGACCGATATCCGCGGACGACCTGGCCGGTGGCAGCGTCCCAGGGTGTTTTGCCATCGCGCAATGATCCCAGCCGCTTGAAGCCCTCCTCAAGTTGGGTGCGGGCTGCCTTGAATTCGTTGGTGCTGAAGAACTCGTTGTAGCGCAGAGCCCAATCCACGGACTTATGGAAGATCAAGGCGTCGGGCAGGCGGGCGAGCAGGTTGGTCTTGCCCGCCAGTTGTGTCCGGACCGCGTCAATTTCGCTTTCAAGCCGCGAGGTCTCCTCCGTCAGTTCCTGTCGGATCTCGGTCGGGAGAGCGACCCCGGGAGGTGGGATCGGACGGACCTTGTCATACGCGTTATCTCCAGGGCCATCGGCTAAGAGCCGCGCGGAGAGCAAACCGGCCAGGACTACCAAGATGGGGCGCACTCAGAAAGAGACGCCGATCCGGGCGGCAGATTCAATACCGGAATCGAATCTGCCGGTCCGGGCTGGCGAAGGAATTACTTTCTGCGGGCTT